>JANMRV010000848.1:0-13583 GCA_031388685.1 Planctomycetota bacterium | reverse complement strand
GGCTGCGTTGCGCCTCCTCGGAAACCATGCAGGTTGCCTGCGTCGGCGCGCCTTGCCATCGACGACGGTTGCTCGCCGAAATGGACCTGTTATTCCGTGACAGAGCCTAACGCAGCGCGAGGCGCGTGAAACTCGCCGCGTGCACGGCTGCAAAGTCCTCGAATTCCGCCGGCTGCACCAGCGCGGCCATGATCTCGGCCGACTCGACCAGCCGAGGTCCAGGCCGATTGAAGTACGCGTTGCCGTCGGCCAGGAAAACGTTTCCCGTGGCCAGCGCCGGCCAGGCCTGCTCGGCGAGCAGCTCGCGCATGGCGTCGAGTTCCAGGCGCGACTGCTCCAGGCGCATCCCGCAAGGTTTGAACACGACCAGATCCGGGGCCGGGGAGAGCTCGCGCAGCGCTTCGCGGCTCAGGGTCGGCGCATGTTCGCCCGCTTTCGTCACCAGCGCGCGTCCGCCGGCGATTTCCACCAGTTCCGGCATCCACAGACCGCCGACCATCAGCGGATCGATCCATTCGATTGTCAACACCCGCGGACGGCTCGCCCGCGAGTGCGCGCGCCGCGAGATTTGCGCCAGCCTTTGCTGCAGCCGTTCGATCAACGGAAAAGCACGCTCGCGCACGCCGACTGCCGACGCGACTTCGTCGATGTTGCTCCACAGATCCGCGAGCCGGGTCGGCCGCAGGTTGACGAGCTTCGCCTGTGGCAGAAACTCGCGCACCGCGCGTTGCACCTCGCCGAACGGGATGGCGCAGACTTCGCACAGGTCCTGGGTCACGATCACCTCCGGCGCGGCGCGCTGCAGCGCAGCACTGTCGATGTCGTAGATCGCGAGTGCCTTGCGCAGAATGTCGCGCACGTCGAAGTCGATCTCCTGGCTCGAAACCCGCGCGGGGAGTTTGCTCTTCGTCAGCACAGGGATGCCGCGCAACGTCGGCGGATAGTCGCATTCGTGCGAGATGCCGACGAGCTGGGCCTCGAAGCCGAGCGCGCAGACGATCTCGGTCGCGGCTGGCAGCAAGCTGACGATTCGCATGGCGCTGGTGCTGGACTGAGGCGAAGACAAATTGACTCCGGGAAGGAACGGGGCAGGCAGAAGCTCGCTCGGAGCGTCGCTTTGGAGCTCAGGGCGCGGCACGCGGCTCTAATCGCGTATCCTGCGCGCCGACCAAGGCTAGCTACTAGCCCCTGACCCCTAGGATCCCATGCACCGACCCGCCGTTCTTCCCAGCGCGCTCTTCCTGCTGTGCGTGAATGCCGCGCTTGGGACGGCGCAGATCGAACTGCCTTCGACCCCGGTCCCGGTCCCCGCGCAAACTCCGCCGGTCGAGTTGCCGGTGCTGCCGCGTGGCGAACTGATTCAAAAGGTCACCGGCAAGGATCCCTTCGCCGATCCGAAGGAACTGGGGCAAGAAGCCAAGCCCGCCGGCGGATTGGAGTTGCCCCCTGTGCCGCTGGCCGGCCAGGATCCGGCCACGCCCCCCGCATCCGCTGCGCCGGGGAGGATCGACGCTGCTCCGCTCGAGAACCTGCCGCCCGGACGCAAGGACGCGGCGGATTTCATCCTGGCCGAATTGCGGCGCCTTGACGACGTGCACCACGCACTCGTCGATCAGGCGGCCCAGAGTCTGATCGGGCTGGGCGACGATGGCATCGATGCCGCGCGCAGGGGCCTGATGGAGGAGCGCCCGCCGACGATCCTCGCCTGCGCGAAGGTGCTGCTTTCCTCGAGCACGGCTCAGGACCGCGAACTCGTGCGCCGCAGACTCAACTCGAAGCTGCCGGCAAGTGTCGGTGGTCCGCTGGTGGAGGCGTTTGTCTCGCTCGATCCGGTGGCTGCGAGTCCCGTGGTGCTGGCCGCTCTGCTCGACCATCCGTTGGTCGGCGTGCGCGCAGCCGCAAGTCGGCGACTGGCGGGCGTGCACGACGCGGCCCTGCTGCCGGCGCTGAGCGCACAGATGAAATCGGCGCGCGCGGACACGCGGCTGCGCGCGCTTGAACTTTTGGCGAGCTTCGAAGGCGAGATCGTCGTAGAGCAGCTGCTCGGAAGGCTCAAGGATCCTTCAGCCCTGGTGGCCGGCCGCGCCGCGCTGCTGCTTGCGGCGCGCGAGGACCCCGCCATCGTCGGCATCCTGCGAACGCGGGCCTTCGATCAGCCCTGGATCCTGCGCGAGAGCGCCTATGCGATCCTGTCCTTGATCGAACGCGAGGACGCGCGCCTGCTGCCGTGTTTCGACGAGCGCCATGTCCCCGTACTGCTGGAAGGACTGGCCAGCTCCGACCCGTTCATTTCCGGAACTTGCGCCGCGGCGCTCGCCGGCATCGGCTTTCGCTCGACGACTCTCGCGGAGGCCGAGTGGTTGGATCGCGCCGTTCCCGAGCGTCTGGTGCGCTGTGTCTCGGGCCTGGAGTTCCACAACGATTTCAGCTCGCTTCAACGGCCCGTCTGCCGGCGGCTGATGCTGACCTCTGGCCAGGCCTTCGCCAGCGACGGCCCGGCCTGGATGAAATGGTGGAGCGAGTCGCGCGGCAGCTTCAAAGCGCGGCGCGCCGCGATCGAGGCCGGGCCGGAGCTGGCCGGTTCCTTGCAGCTCACTTGGCGCGACGATGTGGGCGAGCTCGAGAGTTTCCGCATCCTCGGGCCGACCGTGACGGGCGACTCGGCCGATCTCGCCAACCCCGACCGCGCGGAAGTGTTCCGGATCACCGAGCTCCAGGCCCGCGACGTCTTCGCGATGCTGCAGGAGACGCGCGTGTTCACGGCCGAACGCCTGCCGGGTGTGCGCGGCTCGGGCAACCTGCCGGGCCGTTCGCTCGAGATCGGCATCGGAAGGCAGGCCAAGGCGTTCCGTTTCGCAGGCAGCTCCAGCGAAGCCTGGTTCGAAACGGTAGTCGCCTCGCTGCGCGCCGTCCGCGATCGCAATCGCTGGCAGCGTTATCCTTCGCCGAAGCGCCACGCGCGCGCGGCGGATCTGTGGTTCGAACAATGCACCTGGTGGGACGGCGAACATACCGAACACGAGCGCGCACTGCGCATGAAGTCGCTGGTGCTCGAGAGCCTGCCGGCGATTCCGCTCGAGCGCCGCAGCGCCGCGGTGACCGAGCTGATCGGGATCTACGCCGATCCTTTGAACATCGAGCAGTCCGACTTCCCCGTGCTGCTCGCCGTGCTGCGCGAGGAGCCCTTCTACACGCCGCGTGCCCGCGTGATGCTCGGGCTCACACTGGTCCATCTCAATACCGCGAATGCACAGCAGGACGGCAGGGCGGAAATCCTGCTCAGTCTGGCCATGGCGCGCTTCGGCGAAGGGGCGAGCGAAGCCATGGGCCTGATCCTTCACGCCGCCGGGCCGCTCATTGCCAGGGCTTCGACGCACGATCCGCGCGCGCAGCTGCGGGCCGTCGCGGTCCGCGAGATCCTCGAACTGCGCGAAGCCGAGGACGTCGCTCGCGCCATGGACTTGCTGCGCGACGTGGCGATCCCGGTTCAGGTCGCAGCCATCGAGGCTCTGGGTTCGAAGCGCGTCGAAGCCGCACGGATCGAACTTCTTCTGCGCGCGCGTCTGGGCGACGATCCGGTGATTCGTTCCGCGGCGCTGGGCGCGATCGCGAATCTGGGCGGCGACGGTGTGCTCGATGCGATGATGCTCGGCCTGACGAGTCCTGTTCAAGCGATCAAGCTTGCCGCAGCGCGCGGTCTCGCTCAAATCGGCGATCCGTCGGCGGCGCCGTTGCTCGTTTCGCTGCTGGGCCAGGGCCGTGGCTCCGACGTGTTCGAAGCAGCGCGCCAGGGCTTGATCGCCATGGGCGACGGCGCGACCGCCGATCTGTTGCGCGCAGTCAACACGCCGGGTAGTCGGGCGCGTCGTGAAGGTGCGCTGCTGTTGTCCCAACAGGGCGTGCCCGAGGCCGTTCCTGTGCTGCTCGCCCTGCTGACCGAGAATCCGAACGATTCTCTGCTCGCCAGCGAAATTGCTGTGAGCACCTGCACCGATCTTCGCGCCAGCGGCAATCCCTCCGTCGCCTGGTGGGACTGGTGGGAAGGCGTGGTCCACGACAATCCCGACGCCTGGCTGTGCGGCGCCCTCGAACGCCTGGGGGTCAGCGCTCCAGCGCCCGCGGAACTCGCCAAGCCCGGCACGCGCCAGGGGCTGCGTTTCTTGACCCTGGTGATGCGCCGTTCCGAAGCGCACTTGGTCGAGCGCGCACGGTGCGATCTGGGCCGTCTTCTGGGCCGCGAACTCGGCGCTATGCCCGTGCCGGGCGACGACCGCAACTTGTTCATCGCCGACCTCGAGCGCGAGATCGCCAAGCGCTTCCCGCAGTAGCGCCGTGGCTCGGAAGCGGTCGTCGAAACGGCGCCGGAAACAGGAAGGCGGACTGAATCCCTGGCTGAAGATCGCACTCGCCCTGGGACTGCTGTTCATTTTTGCCCGCATCGTCCCCGACAAGCCTCTGCGGCGCTGGTGGAGCGAGCGTCAGGGCTTCGAGCGGGTCGAAGGTCATGCGCCGCTGATTCGCGCCGCGGCCGCCGAGAACGGCCTGGATCCGAATCTGCTCGCCGGCGTCATGATGGTGGAGAGTCGCGGCAACGTTGGCGCCCAGTCTCCGGCCGGCGCCTTGGGCCTTTTCCAACTGATGCCTCCGACCGCCGCGGAACACGCAGGTCTGCTCGGCCTGCCCGCGCCCTCCAATGCTGATCTGCTCAGCGATGCGGGCCTGAACGCGCGCCTGGGCGCCCACTACCTGGCCTGGCTGTTTCCACGCTTCGATGGCGACGTGGAGCGCGTCTTGATTGCGTACAACGCGGGTCCCGGGCGACTCAAGCGTTGGATGGAGGAGGCGGGAAGTTATGCCGCGTGGCGCGCTGCGCGCGAAGCTGCCGGCAACTCACAGGTGCTGGCCTACGCGCGCGACGTCCAGGACTACCGACAGCGATTTGCGGAACGGGGCGTGATCGTTCCGAGCGCACCAGCGGGCCCCGGCCGCCCGGCCGTGCTCGACCGCCCCGAGGGTGCTGGCGAGAAGTCCGCCGCTGGAACGATTGACGATTCAGTCCCTGGTTCAAAGCGATGAATGCGCGCTCGCTCGCGTGTCGAGATTTCGGAGCCCTCGGATTTTACGCTGCCCACCCTGCAGTCCTGGCGACGCGCTCCTGAGCACGCTTTGGCGCCGTGCCATTTCACTGAGCCTGTCCATCACGCGTTCGCCAGCAGCTGCCGGCTGAGTTCGAAGATCCCTAGGGCCTGCGTCCCGGCTCCAAGCGGGTAGGGTTCGCCGCGCGGGATTGCAAAGTAGCGCTGGCTAGCGCCGATCTCCTCCGCCCCCGCAAGGAAACCCTTCGAGAGCTTGGGTGTGCTTGTGCGCTTGATCTCAACGGCGATCACGCGGTTGCGCGGGCCTTCGAGCACAAGGTCGATTTCCGCGCCCGCCGCTGTGCGATAGAAACTGGCGCGCCATGTGTCGGGCAGGTGGACGAGCAGTTGCTCGATGGCGAAGCCCTCCCAGGAGGCGCCGCACAGGGGGTGGCCGAGCAGCGTCCCGTGATCCATCAGGTTCGTCAGCCGGTGCACCAGCCCGCTGTCGCGCACGTAGACCTTTGGCGCCTTGACGAGCCGTTTCTTGCTGCTGCCGCTCCACGCCGGAAGTTGGCGGACGAGGTACAGGTCCGTCAGCACGTCCAAGTATCGCCGCACCGTCTGGCCCGAGATGGCCATGCTGGATGCGAGGCGCGCCGCATTGAGCAGGTCGCCTTGCGAGAACGCGAGCATCGTCCAGAAGCGCCGCACCAGTTCCGCGGGCAGGCGCGCGCCGAGCTGTGGAAGATCGCGTTCGAGGTAGGTCGAAATGAACTCCCCGCGCCAGCGGAAGGAGAGTTCGTCGCTGGTCGCGAGGTAGCTCGGCGGGAAGCCACCGCGCAGCCAGGCGCGTTCGCGAATGTCATCCGCCGCGCCGAGTTCGGCCTGTGAGAATGGCGCGAGTTCGTGGTAGGCGATTCGTCCGGCCAACGACTCGGCTGACTGCGCCAGCAGATCGCGCGAGGCCGAACCGAGCACAAGGAATTGTCCCGCATCCTCGCCGGCGCGTCGGCGCAGATCGATCTCGCTGCGCAAGAGCGGGAAGAGCTGCGGGCGCCGCTGGACTTCGTCGAGAATCAGCAGGCGGCCGCGCTGGCTGGCGAGAAAAAGTTCGGCCTCTTCGAGCTTGCTCAGGTCCGAGTCGCGCTCGAGGTCAAGGTAGGTTGTGGGCTTGCTGCTCTGGTCCGCGAGTTGCTTGGCGAGGGTCGTCTTGCCCGCCTGGCGCGGCCCGAGGATCGCCACCGCCGGGAATGCACCCAGGCTTTCACCTAGGCTCTGGAGCTCGTGGCGGCCGATCATCCTAGTATTTATACTATGACATGGAAGAAATACAATGAAAGGTCTTCCAGGTCGCCGTAGCCGGGCCCGAACGATTCCTTGCCACTGCAACGCGGGTCGCCTGAACGTCGCTGCGCGCGACGAACCCGAAAAAAACTGGCCCTGAATGCCCGACTTCTGCCCGCCGCTCGGAAATGATGCCTGCGGAATCGGCGCTGGCGCGATCGCTGGTGAGGATGCGGAGGCACGGGTCAAAAGTGCTGGACGGTCAAGCGGCAGGGCAGCCCCGCGGCATGCCGCGATGATTCGGGGCGGAGCCTGCCATCCGCGCAATTTGCTGCCGGCGAGAACCGAGTTGGTCAGCCGCGGGCGGCTGAACTCGCGCCTCGGCGTTGGGCCTCTGACTTGGCCTTTTCCACGCTTCGATGGCGACGTAGAGTGCGTCTTGATTGCGTACAACGCGGGCCCCGGGCGACTCAAGCGTTGGTTGGGGGAGGCTGGAAGTTATGCTGCGTGGCGCGCTGCGCGCGATGCTGCCGGCAATTCACAGGTGCTGGCCTACGCGCGCGACGTCCAAGACTACCGACAGCGACTTGCGGAACGAGGCTTGATCGCTCAAAGCGCCCGAGCTGGCTCAGAGACCCCCGCGGTGTCTGATCGGCCGGTGGGCGCGGACGGCCAGCCTGCGCCCAGCACGGTCGGACCGCCTGCGTCGAACTCCCAGCGATGACCCACCACTTTCAAAAGATCCAAGCAAGCCTCGGCCGCGGCGCGAAGTCATGGTTTGGCGCCTTGGCTCTGGCCCTCGTGCTCAGCGGACCGGTTTGGTTCTGCGTCGGAGCGTTCGCCGCTGTCCAGACTCAGGCGCCCGCCAAGGAAGCGCCCAGCGCACCTGCCCCCGGCTACGCCAGTCCGCGGGAGACGCTGCAGAGTTTCTTGCGCGACATCGTGCGCTGGCGCGAGACGGGCGATGGCGCAGCGATGAAGCGCGCCGTGCGCGCCCTGGACCTGAGCGCCACCGCGGTCATCGACCGCGCTGAACTCGGTCCGCGCTACGCGGGGGACTTGCTCGAGCTCCTCGACAAGGTCGGCGTGATCGATCCCGTTGTGCTTCAAGCGGACGCCGCGGCACTCGCCGGCGGAACGTTTTCCCAGCGCTTCGCACGGTTTGAGCCTCCCGACGTGGCGATCGATCTCGAGTTCTCCCGCGTGCGCGAGGGCGAGTGGTTGATCGCGAGCTCGACCCTGCAGCGCATCTTTGAATGGAAGCAGCGCTACGGCGCGCTTGCGGCCGAAGTGAAGCGCGGCAAGCCGGTCACTTTCCAGGAATGGGTGCGCTCGAGCGTGCCCGCGCCCATGAAGCGGCGCGTCGCCCTGCTCGAGGCTTGGCAGTGGATCGGATTCGCGCTGCTGATCTTCGCCGGCATCCTGGCGCAGCGCATCGCCACGTTCTTTTTCGCGCGCTTCGTCTCGCACATCGCCAGTTCGGATCGCATGGCGCTCGACAGCAAACTGCTGGCGCGCGTCGCGCGCCCCGTGGCGCTCTTGGCGACGTCGATCGCGTTTTTCCTCGGCGTTCCGCTGCTCGATCTCGAGCCGGGCGCGTACCACGTCGTCAATTTGCTGGCGAACATCGGCCTGACCACCGCGGTGGTCTGGACCGCCTATCGCCTGGTCGACGTGCTTTCGTGGGTCATGGCGCAGAAGGCTGCGGCGACCGAGACGAAGTTCGACGACATGCTCGTGCCGCTGGTTCGGCGCACGCTGAAGTTCGTGGTCGTGATTCTCGGCGCCGTCTTGATCATCACGCGCCTCAACAACGATTTGTGGGGACTCGTCGCCGGACTCTCGATCGGCTCCCTGGCGGTCGGTTTCGCGGCCAAGGATTCGATCGAGAACCTGTTCGGCACGTTCACGGTCCTGATGGACAAGCCCTTTCAATTGGGCGACCTGATCCTGGTCAACGGCATCGAAGGCTCGGTCGAGGACGTCGGCTTTCGGTCGACGCGCGTGCGCACCGGCGAGGACAGCCTGATCACGATCCCCAACTCGCGCTTCATCGCCGCCCACGTCGAGAACCGCGGACTGCGGCGTTACCGGCGCGTGCGCACGATGCTCGGCCTGACCTACGACACGCCGCCGGAGAAGATCGTAGCGTTCTGCGAAGGCATCCGCGAATTGATCCGCCGTCATCCCTACACGCGCAAGAGCGACTACCACGTCTGGCTCACGGGCTACGGGCCGAGCTCGCTCGATCTGCAGCTGACGATGTTCCTCGAAGTCCCCGATTGGGCGACCGAGTCGCGCGAGCGCCATCGGCTCTTCCTCGACATTTTGCGGCTTGCGGAAAGCCAGAAGGTCTCGTTCGCGTTCCCGACGCAGACCGTGCGCTTTGAGCGCGCGGGCGGCCGCCCCGCCCACGACGATACGCCCGAAGAACTCGCCGGAGCCGTGGAGCGCGGCCGCGCCGATGCTTCGAAGATCGCCGACGGTTCCTTGCGCTACTACTCGGGCAAGCCGCCGGCGCCGATTCGTTTCGACACGCAGGACGCCGATGACGCCGGCCACGGCCGTTTCGAACCCTGAGCGCAGGCGACTGGCACCAACATCACTCCTGAACTCTCCGTAGACGGTCAGAACCAACACGCCCACCCCATGAGCCAGGCCCAAAGTTCCGTTCCGCCGATGTCCGCCACTTCCCCGCCCGCTCCCACCGGAGCGCCCAACGCATTGATGCGCGGCGGTGCGCCGTGGGTCGGCGAACTCGAAAGCGCCCTCGGCGAGGTGCTGATCGGCCAGAAAGAGCTGGTGCACGGCCTCCTGATCGGGCTCTTGACCGGCGGGCATGTGCTGCTCGAAGGCGTGCCGGGTCTGGCCAAATCGCTCGCCGTATCGACGCTGGCCAAGGCGGTCCACGGCAGTTTCGCGCGCCTGCAGTTCACGCCCGACCTGTTGCCGAGCGACCTGGTCGGCACGGAAATCTACAACGCCAAGGAAGCCAGCTTTTCGACGCGCAAGGGCCCGATCTTCGCGAACTTCGTGCTGGCCGACGAAATCAACCGCGCTCCGGCGAAGGTGCAGTCGGCCTTGCTCGAAGCGATGCAGGAGCATCAGGTCTCGATCGGCGGCGTGACCTTCAAGTTGCCAGAACCCTTCTTGGTGCTGGCGACGCAAAATCCGCTCGAGCAGGAAGGCACGTATGCGCTGCCCGAGGCGCAGGTCGACCGCTTCGCGCTGAAGCTGGTCGTCGACTATCCCTCGAAGGAAGAAGAGCTCGCCGTGTTGCATCGCATGGCGCGCACCGCTCCGCCGTTGAACGTGCGACAGGTCGTCACGCTCGAGGAAATCGGACGCGCGCGAACGGCGGTGGACCTCGTGACGCTCGACCCCAAGTTGTGCGAGTACATCGTCGCGCTGGTCCAGGCGACACGCGATCCCGCGCGCGCCGGCCTGAAGGATCTCGTCGGGCGCGTGCACTACGGCGCGAGTCCGCGCGCCACGATCTACCTGGCGCTGTGCGCGCGCGCCAACGCCTTCCTCGAAGGCCGTGCCTTCGCGACGCCGGCGGACATCAAACGTGTCGCGCCCATGGTGATGCGCCACCGCGTCATTCCGACCTACGAGGCGGATGCCGAAGGACTGTCCAGCGACAAGCTCGTCGCACGGTTGCTCGAGACCATCCCGGTTCCCTGACAAAAGCTCCTGGCCGTGTTCGAAGACGACGACTCGCAGAAGGACGTGATCGCGCCGGAATTGATGGCGCGCGTGCGCCAGATCCAGCTGCGCACCCGTCGCATGGTCAGCGAAGTGCTCGCCGGCGCCTACCGCTCGACCTTCCGCGGGAGCGGGATCGAGTTCGACGACATCCGTCCCTACCAACCCGGCGACGACGTGCGCGCGATCGATTGGAAGCGCACGGCGCGCGCCGGCGACGCCTTCATCAAGACCTACATCGAGGAGCGCGAACTTTCGCTGGTCTTCGCCGTCGACACCAGCCGCACGATGGACTTCGGCTCGCGCGAATTCAGCAAGCGCGAAGTCGCCGCGCAGATGGTGGCGCTGCTTTCCTACGTTGCCGCGCGCCAGCACGACCGGGTCGGCCTGACGCTGTTCGGCCCCGAGGTCGGACTGGCGCTCGAACCGCGCAAGGGCGCGGCCGCGGTGGCGCGCGTGATTCGCGAAGTCCTCGCCGCGCGCCCGACCAACGCGCAGACGTCGTTCCAAAAAGTGCTCGAGCACTGCCAGCGCAGATTGAATCGCCACAGCCTGTTGTTCTTCATCAGCGATTTCGCCAGCGGCGAATTCGTCAAGCCGGGCGAGATGCCCGAATGGCGCCACCTCTTGATCGATCTTGGCAGTCGCCACGACGTGGTGCTCGCGCGCGTTTCCGATCCGTTCGAAATCGAGCCTCCGCCGACGGGCTGGCTGGCCTTCGAAGGCGCCGCATCGGCAAAACGCATCGACGTCGACACACGCTCCAAGCGCGTGCGCGAAGCTTGGCGCGCGGCGTCGGCGGCGCGTCAGGTCGCGGTCCAGAACATTGCTTCGCGCACCGGCCTCGACTTGATCGAGCTTTCGACCGAAGGCATCGTCGCCGATCCGATTGCGGGTTTCTTTCGCGCGCGCGGTCGGCGCAGGCGGGCCGCGCCGTGAATTTCGCTCGACGAATCGGCGTCTGTGCCCTGGCGATCACGGCCTGTGCTGGCGGGCTTTGTGCGCAGGGAAACAGCGCGCGCCTTGAATTCGATCGCGCGCAGACCGAAGTCGGACAGCCCGTGAAAGCGACGTTGAGCGTCGAACACGACGCGAGCAGCCGTCCAAGAGTGGACTCGCTTGGACTCGACGATTCGTGGGTCGTGTTCGCTGCGAAAGCCGGTCCGACACTCGCCATGTCGGCGCAGGCGGGCCGTGCAACAACCACGTTCGAATTCGAGATCGCCTCGCTGGAACCCGGCGATCGCGCGATTCCACAGATTCCGGTTCCGGGCAGCGATCAGAAACTTGCCGTCGAGGGGCCGACGCTGAAAGTCGCGGGCGTGCTCGCCGAAAGCGAGGACGCGCCGCGCGCCATGAAAGGCCTGCGCGAAATCGAGAGCCAGGACGAGCGCGCGAATCTTGCGCTGATCCTGGGCCTCTCGCTGGGCGTGCTCGCGTTGCTCTCCGCCGTTCTGTTCGCATGGCGGCGCAAGCGCGCGCGTTCCGCGGTCGAAAGCGGGCCCGCGCCGTCCGCGCGCCTCGCTGTCCTCGAAACGCGGCCGCTCGATACACCCGGGGACGTGCAGGCCGCGCACTTCGCGTTGACGCGCCTGTTGCGCGAGTCCGCCGATCTTGCCGCGGGCCGCGATCGCAGCGGCATGACCGATGAGGAATGGCAGCGCGCCGCGCGCCGCCAATTCGAGGCCGCGGGAATGAGTGCGGCGGAATTCAGTGCACTCGAGGCCTTGCTTGAACGCGCTGCGCAGGTCAAATACGGCAGCGAGCGGCCCACGCACTGGGCTACGCGCGAAGCGCTGGCCAGCGCGCGTGGGTTCGCAGCGCGGCTCGAGACGCTCCAGGATGCCAAAGACCGTCCGCGCGAGGTGGCTGCATGAGCCTGGCAGCCGTCCAAACCGCCGACGCTGCGGTCCAAAGCGTCGCCGAGGCGCGCCTGCATCTGTTCGGCGACTACTTCCTGGCGAATCCATGGTTCCTCGCGATCGCGCCGCTGGGCCTGGTCGCCATCGCGCTCGGCCGCGCGCGCTTCGGCCGCAACGCGGGCCGCGTCGGCGTCTTGCCGAACGTGCCGCTGCCGCGTTCGTGGGTCCAAGAGTTCGCCTTTGTGCCGATCGTGCTCGAAGCGGCGGCTTTCCTGCTCGTCGCACTCGCCATGGCGCGGCCGGTGCGCGCCAACGAGCTGCGCACGAACACCAGCGAAGGCATCGACATCGTGCTGGCGGTCGACCGCTCGGGGTCGATGCAGTACTTCGACCTCGATCCCGCGAAATCACGACTCGAGGTCGTCAAGGAAGTGGTCGGCGACTTCGCCGTGCGCCGCACGGGCGATCGGGTCGGCGCCGCGGACTCGTGCGCCCTGATGGTCTTCGCGCGCTATCCGCAGGTCCTGTGTCCCTTCACGCTCGACGCCGGAGCGCTGACCGGCTTCCTGAAGAACGTCGAGATCGTGAAATACGAAGCCGAGGACGGCACCGCGATCGGCCGCGGCCTGGCCAAGGCCGTCGCCAGCCTGGGCGCGAGTTCGTCGAAATCGAAGGTCGTCGTGCTCTTGACCGACGGCGAGAACAACGTCGATGACATCACGCCGGCGGCGGCCGCGGAATTGGCGGCGGAGAAGAGCGTGCGCGTCTACACCGTGCTGGCCGGAAAGTACGTCTATCAGCAGGATCTTTTCGGTCGCGTTTCTCCCAGTTCGCGCGAGCTCGACACCAAGGATCTCGAACACATCGCCGCGCGCACCGGCGGGCGCTTCTTCCGGGCGAAGGATCGCAAGTCGCTGGAAAACGTCTACAGCGAGATCGAGAAACTGGAGCGCACACCGCGCACCGAAGAACGCCGCGTCGACACCTTCGATCTCTATCCGCGCGCGCTGCTTTTCGCGCTGTTCTGCTATGCGAGCGCCTGGCTGTGCCAGGCGACCTGGGCCAGGAGGATCCTGTGACCAAGGCGGCATTCTTCGGCTTCGGCTGGCTGCGTCCGGGCATGGCGCTTTGGGCGCTCGTCGCCGTCGTGCTCCTGGCGTTGGGTCTGTGGGCCGTGAGCCGGCGCTCGCGCGCGCTCGAGTCGCTCGTCGCACACCGGCAATTGAAACGTTTCGCTCCAGGCTGGTCGGTCAATCGCGCCCGCGCGCGATTCTTCCTCGCCGCGCTGGCTGTGATGTTCCTGGCGCTCGCCTCGGCGGGTCCGGTGCGCGGCTTCACGCTGCGCGAAGTCAAGCGCCGCGGCTTGGACATCGTTGTTTGCCTCGACACTTCGCGCAGCATGCTGGTGCGCGATCTGCGGCCGGATCGCATCACGCGCGCGCGGCGCGAGGTGCGCGGACTGCTCGAGCGTCTGCGCGGCGATCGCATGGCGCTGATCGCTTTCGCAGGAGACGCGCGCGAAGTCGCGCCCTTGACCCACGACCGCCTCGCCCTGGCCAGCCTGCTCGAGAGCATGACGCCTGCGGAGAACGAGAAGGGCGGCACCGATCTGGGCGCGGCGTTGGAGCGCGCGCTGGCGATGTTCGACGGC
>JANMRV010000846.1:0-5987 GCA_031388685.1 Planctomycetota bacterium | reverse complement strand
GCCGTCGAACCACGCCTGCGCTTCGACAATCTCGTAGGCGTAACCTTGTTCGGTCAGGAACAACTGACGTTTCTCGGCAAATTCCTGGTCGCGCGAAGACAGCGTGACCACGGAGTAGAACACCGCAGCGGATCCGTCGGCCTTCGGCCGCAGGATGCGTCCAAGGCGCTGGGCTTCCTCCTGGCGCGAGCCGAAGGTGCCGGAAACCTGGATGGCCACGTTCGCTTCGGGCAGGTCCACGGCAAAGTTGCCGACCTTCGATACGAGCAACACCGGGAGCTTGCCCGAGCGAAACGCTTCGTACAGCTCGCTGCGTTCCGCATTGGGCGTCTTGCCGGTGATCAGCGGCACCTTGAGCTGGCGCGCCAGATGGTTCAACTGATCGATGTACTGCCCGATGATCAGCACGTGACTGTGTTTGTGGCGCAGCAACAGATGCTCGATCACTTGCAGCTTGAGCGGATTCTCGCTGGCCACGCGGAACTTGTTGCGCGCGCTGGCCGCGGCGTACACAGGCTTGAGCGAGGCAGGCAACGGCACGCGCACTTCGATGCAGGTCGCGGCGGCGATGAAGCCCTGGGCTTCGAGCACCTTCCACGGCACGTCGTAGCGCTTGGGACCGATCAGGCAGAAGACTTCGTCCTCCTTGCCGTCCTCGCGCACCAACGTGGCCGTCAGCCCGAGGCGCCGGCGCGCCTGCAGGTCGGCGGTGACGCGAAAGATCGGCGCGGGCAAGAGGTGCACTTCGTCGTAGATCACCAGGCCCCAATTCTCGCGCGAGAACAGGCTGAAGTGCTCGAACACGTCGGTCTTGCTGCGGCGCCAGGTCAACATCTGATACGTCGTGATCGTCACCGGCGCCACCTGCTTGTGGTCACCCGTGTATTCGGCGACGTCCGCTTCCTCGAGCCCGGTCTTGTCGAGGATCTCCTCGCGCCACTGCCGCACGGCGACGGTGTTGGTGGTCAGAATCAGCGTCTTTTCGCCGACCAGACTCATGACGGCCAGTCCGACCACGGTCTTGCCCGCGCCGCAGGGCAGCACGATGACTCCACTGCCACCGAGCACGGTTCCACCGGCGTGGAAGGCCGCGGCGGCATTCGATTGGTAAGCGCGCGGCTTGAAAGCGCGGCCGGAACGTGTCTCCTGGCGCAGCGTGATCGCGAATCTGTCGCCCTGCACGTAGCCGCCGCGATCGTCGACCGGGAAACCGATCTTGATCAGCGCTTGCTTGATCGAGCCGCGTGCCAGCGGCCCCACCCACACGCGTCCGTCGGCTTCGATTTCGACGAGTTTGCGGATCGACTCGTGCCCGAGCACATCGGCGATGGCGTCCTTGCCCTCGCTGGTCAACTCAAAGCGTTCGCCGCGGCGTTCGATGCGCAACAGACCGTAGCGGCCGACCCATTGACGAATGTCGTGCAACACGCTGTTCGGCACGGGAACGCAGGCAAATTCTGACAATACCGCGGCGATGTCGTCCGCGCTCTTGCCCATGGCCGCGGCATTCCAGATCGAAACCGGCGTGATGCGATAGGTGTGCAGGTAGTCCGGACTCTTCTCCAATTCCGCGAAGACCGACAGTGTATCGCGCGCGGCGGCAAAGCGTGGATGCTCTACGGTCTGCGGCTCGCCCGCTGCGTCCTTGATCGGCGCGCCGCGCGCATCGACCAACGCGCGCACGGTGTGCAACATCAGCGAGCGATCGCTCTGCACGATCAAGGGATTGTCGGCTCGCAAACTCACGGTATGAGCCTCTTCTGCCGGCGCTCCGTGCGTGCACGCGGTGCGATCGCGCGCACGGCTCGCACGCTCTTCGGCCGCGCCGTCGCGCCGGCGAATTCGCGCTCCAATTCGGCCCTGATCCACGCTCCCGTGATCGAGGCTGGGTCGCGGGCAAGCTCCTGCGCGTCCCCTTGCGCAATGATCCGGCCGCCGGCCGCGCCGCCGCCGGGACCGAGTTCGACCAGTTGATCGCAGATCGCCAAGAGACCGGTGTGGTGTTCGATCACGATCACGGCATGGCCGCGATCGCACAGACGCTGCAGCACTCGCGCCAGGTGCGCGACGTCGGACGCGTGCAGGCCGGTCGAAGGCTCGTCGAGCACGAGCACGCTCTTGCCTGCTTCGTCGCCCAGCTGAAGTTCGCTGGCGAGCTTGATGCGCTGCGCCTCGCCCCCCGAAAGCGTTGTCGAACTCTGGCCGAGCGGCAGATAGCCCAGGCCGACATCCGCCAGCGTGGCGAGCACGCGCAGGGCCTGCGGTTGGTGCTCCAGGAAACCCAGCGCCTCGTCGACCGTCATGTCGAGCACGTCGGCGATCGAGCGCGCTCGGAATTTGACTTCGAGGACTTCGGGAGTGAAGCGCCGGCCGGCGCATTCCTCGCACGGGAGCCACAGGTCGGCCAGGAATTGCATCTCGACCTGCGTCGCGCCGCGTCCTTCGCAAGCCTGGCAGCGGCCCTTCGTGGAATTGAACGAAAAGTGGGCCGGACCAAAGCCGCGCAGGCGCGCGTCCGGAGTGCGCGCGAACAATTCGCGCAGCGGGTCCATGAGACCGGTGTACGTCGCGGGGATCGACGCCGGACTGCGGCCGATCGGCGAAGCGTCGATCAGCACGAGGCGCGGCCGATCGCCCGCGGGCGTCGAAAGGCGCTTCCAGCGTCCCGCGGGAACTTCGCCAAGGAGCGCCGGCACCAGGCAATCGAGGATCAGCGTGCTCTTGCCCGAGCCGGACGGACCGCAGACCCCGGTCAAGGCGCCGAAACGGGCGTGAAACTCGACATCCTGCAGATTGTGGAGCCGCGCGCCGAAGAGCGCGATTTCTTCGGCCGCATCGGCCTTCGCGGGCTGAATCGCACGCTGCTCGGCGCGCAGCCTGATTTCGCCGCGCAGCGCGCGACCGGTCAGCGAATTCGGATCGGCTTCGATCGCGGGCGGCGTGCCGCTGGCGACAACGTTGCCGCCCAGGCGGCCGGCGCCGGGGCCAAGATCCACGATCCAATCCGCGCGCCGCATCAAGCTCTCGTCGTGTTCGACGACGATCACGGTGTTGCCGCTGTCGCGCAATTCGAGCAGCGCATCGGTCAAGCGCTCCGTGTCCGCGGGGTGTAGGCCGACCGTCGGTTCGTCCAGGACATAACACACGCCGGTAAGCTGCGAACCCAAGCTCGCCGACAGCCGCACGCGGCGCGCTTCGCCGCCGGAAAGCGTCGAGGTCGCGCGGTCCAAGGTCAGGTAGCCGAGTCCGACTCGGTCGAGCAGCGATAGTCGCGACTCCAGTTCCGCGAGCACGCTGGCCACGGATTCCGCGACTTGCTTGGAACTGCAGAGGCTGCGGATCCAAGCCAGCGAATTCGCCACGCTGTCGCCGAGCACCTCCGGCAGGCGCCGGCCCTCGACGATCGTGAAACGCGCCTCGGGCTTGAGCCGTTCCCCCGCGCAGACCAGACAAGTGCGCCGCGACATCACGGTCTCCAGAAGCGCGGCCCACTCGGGATCTTCGGCCTTCGCGTGCCAGGCGTCGATGTGGCCGCACAGCCCCGGCCACGGCGCGCTGTAGCGCTCTTCGACGTCGGCATTGGCAAAGCTCTTCTCGATCTCGACGTGATAGATCGGTTTGGCGCCTTCGCCGCGCATCAACAGCGCCTGCTGACTTTCGCTGAGTTCCGCGAACGGCCGCTCGAAGCGGATCTTGTGCTGACGCGCCACGGTCAAGAAAAGGTTCTCGTAGTAGCCCTTGCCACGCACGAGGTAGCGCGCGAACTTGGAATGGATCGCGCCTTCGAGCAGCGACTCCTTGGGCGCGATCACGAGCAGTTCCGGATCGCATTGGACCTTCGCGCCGAGTCCGTCGCAGGCCACGCAGGCGCCGGCGTGCGTGTTGAACGAGAAGTGGCGCGGATCGAGCCGCTGCTCGAGCCGAAACCCGCATACCGGGCAGGCGCCCTGGGTCGAAAACTCCAGCCGCACGCCCGCGGCGGATTTTTTCTGGGTCAGCGCGCTGACGCGTCCCCCGCAAACACTCGCGGCCTGGGCTACGGCATCTGCGATGCGCGAACGCGAAGCTGCGTCGAAGCTGACGCGGTCGACGACGAGATCGACGCTGGCCAGAGGACCAGGCAGCGCGAGCTTGCCGTCGAGGCGCGACTCGACGCCGTCGATCACGACGCGCAGAAATCCGGCGCTGCGCCAGGATTTTACGGCCTGTTCGAAAGTCGCATGGCGCTGCTTTTCGTCGGCGCCCACGATGTGCGCCAGGGGCGCGAGCACGAAACCGCGCTCGCCGGCAAGCTCCTTGACGATGCGCCGAGCGATCGCACCCGCGTCGGTCACCAGCAGCGGCTTCAGGTGTTCGGGGCAGCGCACGCTACCGGCGCGCGAAAAGAGCACGCGCAGGTGATCGTGGATCTCGGTCGTGGTCGCGATCGTCGAGCGCGGGTGGCCGCGCGAAGTGCTCGCTTCCACGGCGACCGAGGGCCCTAGGCCCTCGATCTTTTCGACCGGCGGCTTGTCGCGCGCGCCGAGGAACTGACGCGCGTAAGTCGAAAGCGATTCGACGAAGCGGCGTTTGCCTTCGCTGTAGATCGTGTCGAGCGCCAGCGAACTCTTGCCCGAGCCCGAGGGTCCGGTGACCACGGTCAGTGCGTCGCGCGGAATGGTCACGTCGATGCCCTTCAGGTTGTGCGTTCGCGCTCCGAAGACGCGGATCTCGCGCGGCGCGCTCTCATTGCCCAGTTCGCTGCTGCGCGCGGCGGCGTTCGATTTCGCGCCACGCTTGCGCGCATGCTCCACCAGCGCGAGGCCGGTTTGCGAATTGGCGTGGGCTTCGATCGCTTCGGGCGTGCCGGTGGCCAGGACGTATCCCCCACTGGCGCCGCCCTCTGGGCCAAGGTCGATCACGTGGTCCGCGGCGCGGATTACGTCGAGGTTGTGCTCGATGACGATCACGGTGTGGCCAGCCTCCACGAGGCGCTGCAGCGCGCCGACCAGTTTCTGCACGTCGTACTGGTGCAGACCCGTGGTCGGCTCGTCGAGGATGTAGAGCGTGTGCGAGCGCGGCGTGCGCTTCAATTCCGAAACGAGTTTGATGCGTTGCGCCTCGCCTCCGGACAGTGTCGTCGACGGCTGACCGAGCGTCAGGTAGGAAAGCCCGACGTCGCGCATCGTCTTCAGCGCGTCGGCGATCTTCGGATAGTCGCCGAAGACTTCGAGCGCTTCGTCGACGGTCATCGCCAGCACGTCGGAGATGTTCTTGCCGGCGTAGCGCACCTCGAGCGTCTCAGCTTGGAAGCGCTGTCCGCCGCACTCCTCACAGGGCACCGTGACCGGCGCGAGGAACTGCAGCTCGACGAGTTGCGCGCCCGCGCCGCCGCACGCTTCGCAGCGGCCGCCGGCGACGTTGAACGAGAAGCGCGACTTGTCGTAGCCGCGCATCTGCGCCTCGGGAAGACTGGCGAAAAGATCGCGGATCGGACCGAGCACGTCGGTGTACGTGGCGGGGTTGGAGCGCGGAGTGCGACCAATCGGCGCGGCATCGATCACGACCATGTCGCCGATGTGCTCGAGTCCGCTGATCGAACCGTGTTCGAGCGGCTCGGGCCCCTCGCGCTCGAGCTGCGCGAGCAGCGCCGGCTGCAGAATGCGATTGATCAGCGTGCTCTTGCCCGAGCCGCTGACGCCGCTGATCACGGTCAGCGTGCCCAGCGGGAAGCGCACATCGATGTCCTTGAGGTTGAACCCGCGCGCGCCGCGCAATTCCAGCCACTTGCCGTTCCCGCGGCGGCGTGTGGCCGGCGCAGGCATTTTGAGCTCGCCGCGCAACAATTGCCCGGTCGGCGAGTCCGCGCGCGCGATCACGCTGGGCGCGCCCTGGGCGACGATGCGGCCGCCCTCGCGACCGGCGAACGGTCCGACGTCGATGACCCAATCAGCAGCGCGCAAAGTCGCTTCGTCGTGCTCGACGACGACGACGGTGTTGCCGCTGTC
>JANMRV010000835.1:0-1397 GCA_031388685.1 Planctomycetota bacterium | reverse complement strand
CAAACTCACCGAGATCGAACGCCGCGTCCGCATGCCGCTGGAGACCTTCATCAAGACGCATGACGAATTGAAAGTCTGGCTCGCTCGCGCCCTCAAAGCCAAGACCGAGATGGTTGAAGCCAACCTGCGCCTTGTCATTTCGATTGCCAAGAAATACACCAACCGCGGCCTCTCCTTACTCGATCTCATCCAGGAGGGAAACATGGGGTTGATGAAAGCCGTGGAAAAATTCGAGTATCGCCGCGGCTACAAGTTCAGCACCTACGCCACGTGGTGGATCCGCCAGGCCGTCGGCCGCGCGATCGCGGACAAGGGCAGGACGATCCGGCTGCCGATTCACATCACCGAGCTGATCTCGAAGTACTCTCAGGCTCGCGAGAGGCTCTTTCAGCGCCTTGGCCGCGAGCCCAAGACAACCGAACTTTCGAAGATGATGCAGATGCCGCCGGACAAGGTGCGGGAAGCAGCGCGCGCCCTGCGGCAGTCCGTCGTCTCGCTCGAAACGCCCGTCGGCGAAGAGGAAGAAGGGACGCTGGGCAGCGTGCTGGAAGACATCATGGCGCCGTCGCCCGAGGAAGAGGCCGCGCGCCAGCTGCTGCGCGAGCGCGTCCGCTCCGCGCTCGACGTGCTAACGCCGCGCGAACGCACAGTCATCGAGCTGCGCTTCGGCATCAAGGACGGGCGCCCGCGCACGCTCGACATCGTCGGCAACGAGCTGGGCGTCACGCGCGAGCGCGCCCGCCAGATCGAAGCGCAAGCCCTCGATAAGCTGCGCCGCTCGAACGGCAATCTCCGGGGTGAAGGGGACTTCTGATCTGGCCTGTCGGTCGGGTGGTACTGATGGCTCGCTGGTTTGCGGTGATCGGCACATGGCGATGAGCGATACGTCCTCGGCGCCACGCATCGAGATCACGCCGTACTGGGCGGCAGTGCAGCGCGATCTGCTTGCGCTCGTCGATCTGATCCCGGACGAGCGGATGGACTGGAGCCCGAAGCCGGAGCTGTGGAACTTCCGCAGCATCCTGCTGCACATCGCGAGCGCGCGCGACTACTGGATGGGGAAGATCGTCGGCGACGGCGATCCAGCCGCGAGCGTCTACGAGACCGCCCACTCACGCGACGAGATGAAGGTTCAGTTCACGCGGACGTGGGGACGTCTCGGGCGCTTCCTCACTGACCCCGTCGCGCTCGAACGCGAGTACCAGGAAGATGCGGTCGTCTCGGGCCACTGGATCGCGTTCCATGTGCTCGAGCACGACATCCACCATCGCGCCGACCTGTTGCACTACTTGGCGTTGCTCGGCATCGCCACGCCGGAGGTCGGCACACCGTAACGAACGGCAATCTCCAGGGGAACTCTTAGCTCCCGTCCTTCGCTACGGCGCCGCCGAGCTCGA
>JANMRV010000794.1:0-3328 GCA_031388685.1 Planctomycetota bacterium | reverse complement strand
CCCCGACCGCGGCGGCAGTGTGCATCGGTCCGGTGTCCGCGCTGACCACGACGGACGCGCGGCGCTGCAGCGCGATCAATTGGAGCAGGCTGGTGGCGCCCACGAGGTTGACTGCCGAAGCGGCGCCGTAGCGAATGGCCTCTCCCGCGAAGTCGCAGTCGTCTTGGCCACCGGTCAACACGATCACATTTCCCGTGCGCTCGCCGATTCGTTGCACGAGTTCGCCCCAGTACTGCGCGGGCCAGCGATTGGCCGCCTTCGTCGCGCCGAGGTTGAGCAGGATCGGCGCTGCGCCGTGATCGCCGATCCAACTCTCCGCCCAGATTTCGGCCTGTGCATCGCGTGGCAGATCGAGTTGGACGCGCACGTCGCACAGGCCGAGGTGGCGCGCGAAGTCGAGCGCCTGCTCGGCCATCGGCCGCTCGAGGCTGCCCGGCGCCACGTGTTCGTTCGCCCAGATCCAACTCGACTCCTTGGCGCGCCGGCTATCGAATCCGATCCGGCGCGGAGCCCCTGAGCAGCGAACGATCCATGCGCTCTTCGTCAGCCGCTGCAGGTCGAGAGCCAGGTCGTAGCGCCGCGCGCGAATCTCGCCCAGCAGCGCTCGCCAGCCGCTCAATCCGCTTCGACGACGCCAGACGTGCACGCGCGCAATCGCCGGGTGAGCGGACAGGATCGGCAGCGCGAGTTCGTGGCACGCCCATCCGATCTCCACATCGGGCCGCGCGCGCACGAGGGCATTGGCCAGCGCCAGCGCATTGACGACGTCTCCAAGCGCGCCGAGCCGAACGATCAAGATGCGCGCGGGCAGGCTGGCGTCCATGGAGGGCTAGTGTCCTGTTCAGAGAGGACGATGGCAAAGGCGATCTGACGGCGTCGGCGTGGGAGGCCGCGGCCGCGCCGCCTGACTCCGCTCGGTTCGCGCCAAAGATTGAACGATCGATCCGTGCAACGCGAGCGAACGGCGGCTGCTCGATGGATAGACTCAAGGGCAACGTATGACCGACTGGTCGGAGCTCGAGCGCCTGCCTGCTGACGTCAGCGTTCAGCGCACTCCACGATTGGTGTACGCCGTACGGGCCGATCTGGCCGCCGCACTCAGCGCCGCGGGCTTCGCCGCAGGTTCATCGGCAAGGCTGCCCAGCAGCGATCTGGCCGGACGAAATCCGCTTGCTGAAATCGTCCTGGGCAAGCAGCGTTTCGTCGTGCGCCGGTTCGCGCACGGCGGCCTTTTGCGCTGGCTGACCGGTCGGCGTTACTGGAATCCGCTGCGGCCCTTTCGCGAACTTTCGTTGGCCCGTCGCCTGAGCGAACTCGGCATTCGCGTGCCGGAGGTCGTGGCGGCCCGCGCCAGGCGTAGCGTCGTCGGGACCTGGAAACTCGAACTGGTTTCGCGTCGCATCGAAGGCTCCCTGGATCTGGGGACGCTGATCTTGCGCAGCGCGAGCGACGCGCTCTCACGGCCCACGGAACGCGCCTGCGCGCGAGCCCTTGGAGTGCTCGTCGCCCGCCTGCACGAATTCGAATTCGTGCACGCCGATCTGACCTTGCGCAACGTGCTCGTCGATGCAACGTCGCTCGAGACCAGCGAGCCGACGCTGTGGCTCGTCGATCTCGATGGCTCGAGATTCGTGCACGGGCTTTCAATGCATGATCGCGTGCAGAATCTGAGCCGGCTGTGGCGCCACGTCGAGCGCATGCAGCGTGCCGGTCTCGTTCCGCGCGCGGCGCGACTGTGCGCGAGCTTCCTTCAGGGCTACGCGAGCTCGCGTGAAGCGCGCCATCAGATGCTGCATCGGGTGCAGGAGAGCTACCGACGCGCGAGTGGCTGGCATGCCGCGGCGGACGTGCTCGAGCGCGGTGTCGGTGCGCGTCGCAGCGAGCCATTGCCCTGATCGATCCCTCGGTGCGTCCAAGCGTCGGCATGCCGCTTCGCCGCTCGCACCCGCAAGAGGTGCCAGGGAATCGCGAGGCTGAAGGCCGCCGCGGAGAGTCCGTGGGTCCACGAAACGGCCGCACGCAGGCTTTCGTTCGCCGCGCAGGGCAGCAGTGCGCCGCTTGCGGTCATCAGCGCGGCTAGCGCGACCAGGCTCGTGCCGCTCGCGCGAGCGCGTCGTTCGGATACCCAGCGCGGCGCGACGTGCACACCGAACACGACGCCGAGGATCAGGGTCAGCGCGACTGCACTGACCACGTGCAGATCCAGCGCCCAGGGTTCCGCGGGATGGCCGAAGCTGCTGAAATCGCCGTCTGGTTTCACGAACGAACGCAGCAGCACGAATACGAGCGCGCTTGCCGAACAGATCGCGGCGACGCCGAGGAACGTGAGACGCAGCAGCCGAGTCATGGCGGGCTCGCCTGTCCGGGGAACTCCTTGGAAGCGCAAAGTTCGCCCGCGAGGTTCAGCGTGAGCACGCGCACGCCGGCTCGCGCCGCGAGTTCCGCCCCCTGCTCGTGACCGAGCACGAACGTCGCCGTCGACCAAGCGTCGGCGTCGGTTGCAGTCCGGGCCAGGCTGCAAGCAGCCCACAGGATCTGCGCGGGCATGCCGCTTCTTGGATCCACGATGTGGCTGAAGCGCCGGCCGGCGACCAACAAGCCACGTTGATCGTCGGCACTCACGGAGAGCGACGCGGATTCCAGTTCCAGTTCCCACAGCGGGCGGACGGCATCTGGGCGCGGATCGCGCAGCGCCACCGGCCAGCCCGCACCGGGACGCGGGCCGTCCAGCGCGAGCAGCTGACCACCGAAATCGAACAGGGCACGCGAGAGGCCTCGGGCGCGGAACTCTCTCGCGACCTCGTCGAGGGCGGCGCCCTTGCCGATCGCGCCCAGGTCGAGGCGCGCACTCAGCGTGTGCTTCCTCGCGCGCGCAGGATCGACGTCGTATTCGAAGCTGCCGCGCGCCGAAGCTTCGCGCGCCTGCGCAATCTGTGTCGCTGCGGGCAGGCGCTGTTCACGCTGCGCTCGCTGCCACAGTTCGGCAAGCGGCCCGCACTCGATGGCGAAGCCGTCGTCGCTCGCGCTGCGCAACGCCTTCGATCGCGACAGCAGCGCGGAGGTTTCCGGGGAGAGCGTGCACCACGCCCCCGGATCGGCGGCGTTGAGCCGCGACACTTCGCTCGTCGGAATCCAGGTCGACCACAGCGCTTCCAACTGCGCGACCCGCTTGAAGGCCGCGTCCGCTGCCGCATCGAACGCTGCTCGGTCGCCGGCCATGCAGCGCAGCTCGAGCAAGGTGCCCATCAGCAATTGAGTCCGCCGAAAAATTCCGGGGATCTCCTCGCCGCTGAAAAAGGCCGCAGGAACTGTCGCTGTTGCGGACGCC
>JANMRV010000719.1:0-5133 GCA_031388685.1 Planctomycetota bacterium | reverse complement strand
CCGGGCAGCACCCCGTCGTCGGTGACCTGGCCGAAGCGCCGCACCACCCCGCGCTGCTCGGGCCGTACCGAGTACAGGCCGCTGGCGGTTGTTTTCGTACAAGGTTCCGCGCGCCGCAAGCCGGTCAATGTTCGGCGAGGTCGGACGTGGATAGCCATAACAGCCCAGCCGATCCGCGCGCAGCGTGTCGACGACAAGCAGCAACACGTTCGTCGGCCGCGGCGTCTCGCGATGGCAGCCGTCGAGGAAGACCGCCGGCAACAGGACGAGGCCGAGCAGGCGCAGTCGGCGCAGGGCGGAAAGTGCCGTCATTTTGGAGGCATCGTAGCACCCAGCGAGCACGATTTTTGTGACAGGATCCATGCCTTGCGCGCGAGCTTGTTATGGTTTTCGCGCGGACCGGCGAACCCAACGCTCGACTCGACCTTCATGCTGCAACTCCTGCCACCCCTGCTGCTCGCCTGTGCGCTTGCGCAGACCCAAACACCGCTCTACCCCGACATGCCGGCCGGCCGACCGCCGCCGATCGAGGTGCCCGAGGCGAATGCGGCGAGCGCGGTCGAGATGAAGCGCTACACGGAGGCAGTCGTCGGCACCAAGTCGCACTTCGAGATGCAGCCGATCCCGGCCGGCAAGTTCACGATGGGGACCGCGGAAGGTGAACTGAAGCGCAAGGCTTCCGAGGGCCCGCTCCACGAAGTCGAACTGGCTGCGTTCTGGATCGGCCGCTGCGAAGTGAGCTGGGACGAGTACACGCCGTTCCAGATGAAGCTCGACAAGCAGTCGCGCGGAAAACCCGGCACCGAGGTTCATCCCCAGGATGCCTGGGCCGACGCGGTCAGCCGTCCGACGCCGCCCTACGTGCCGATGGATTTCGGCATGGGCACCGAGCACTTCCCGGCGATCTCGATGACGCAATTCGCGGCGCGCCAGTACACGCAGTGGCTCTCGATGAAAACCGGGCGCTTCTACCGCCTGCCGACGGAAGCTGAATGGGAGTACGCCGCGCGCGCGGGCACGACGACCCCATGGTCCTTCGGCGACGACCCGAAGTTGCTCGGCGAATACGCCTGGTACATCGAGAACTCCGGCGAGAACTATCAACCGGTCGGCAAGAAAAAGCCCAATCCGTGGGGCCTTTTCGACATGCACGGCAACGTGAGCGAATGGGTGCTCGACCAATACGACGAGTCGTTCTACGCGAGTGGGCCCAAGCCCGCCCAGGCGCCGCTCGCCTGGCCGACGAAGTTGTATCCCTGCGTCGTGCGCGGCGGTTCTTGGGACGACGACGCCGATCGCCTGCGCAGCGGAGTGCGCCGCGGTTCGCAGTCCTCCTGGCAACAGCAGGATCCGCAGCTGCCGAAAAGCATCTGGTACCTGACCGACGCGAAGTTCGTCGGCTTCCGCGTAGTGCGCCCGCTGGTCGAACCGAGCGAGGCGGAAAAACTGCGCTACTGGTCAGCGGACACCGAACAGGTCCGCGAGATCCAGGCTCGCCAGCGCACGGGCGCGCGCTGAGGCGGGGCTCAGCGCCGAATCGGGGGCTCAACGCCCGCGGCCTGCCTGGGCAGGGCTACCGGCCCGTCCGAAGACGGGGCCTGGTTGGAAGGAATGGTGACGCAAAGTATGCCGAGTTGGAACCGCCTCCGGGAGTGGCTCCTGGGCCTGGATTCCGTAGCGAAGGGCGGCGAGATCCCAGCGAAAGCGCCGGAAAAGCGCGGCAGACAGCGTGTCCGTCTATCCCCTGAGGGAATGGAACCAACCCCCACGAGAGGGGAACGAGGGAAGCGGAGGGAGCGACGAGAGCGGAAGCGAGGGGGAGAACGAGCGAAGCCACGGGCGTAGCCTTTCACCATGCAGTCCCCACCGCAAGCGATCGAGACGCTCGACATCGTCAACACTGCGATCGCGCTCGTCGGCGCTGTCGCAGCATTCGTCGCTCTCGCGCACAGCCGTGCCGCGAACAAGAAGTCGGACAAGTCCAGCGAGGTGAGCCAGGAGGCGAACGGGATCTCGCGCGACGCGAACCGAATCGCCGAGCACGCGCTCAAGATGCAGGAGGACGAGAGTCGCGCTCGCATCGTCGTGGAGCCACGCATGATGATTCTCGTCGGGGACGGCGAGGACGAGCGACCTCGTCCAGTCGTCAAGGTCATCAACCTGAGCAAGTTCCCCGTCACGATCACGACGATCTTCTGGAAGACGGACAAGCCCGACAAGACTGGCTACTACTGGAAGAACCCCACGATCGCGAATCCGTACGGCCATCTCCCGGCTCGGCTGGAGCCTCGCGCAGCACTGACCGCGATCGGAATCCCGGATGGCTTCAAGTCACTCGACGACCTCTTGGCGATCCGAAGCTGCGCCGCGTTCACCGACTGCGGTGAAGAGGCGGAAGGGATGACGGATCAGTGGAAGGAGCACTGCGCTAAGCTCGCGGCCGAGGCGAAAGCGAAGCACGAGTTGAACGCTCCGATCCAGCCGAAAAGTTGACGCCGATCGCGCGACGCGAACCGGCTTCACACGGAGCTGGCTGAGTGGGATGATCTCCAGCATGAAGCTCCCGTACTTCGCCAAGAGTTCCGACGCGCAGCCGCTCATGCGCATCATCCAGTCCGTCGCGACGCGCTACGGCTGTTCGACCTACGAGGTCGGACTCACGATGACGAGCTTCTTCGAGTTCCTGGCCGACGAGGTCAGCCAGGGGAAGGCCGTCACGCTGCCCGGCTTCGGAAAGTTCGCCGCCGTCCTCATCGAGCGCAAGTGCGACCTCGCGCGAGACCCGACGCCTCGCTGCAAGCCCGATTTCAGCCCGTCGGTTGGGTTCATCCAGCAAGTGCGAACGTGTGCGCCACCTACGCTTTCCGCGAAGCGCAAGCTCGATCGGCATCGCCGCCGGAACCACCCATCGTCACGTCCCGGCAAGAGCGCGTCGCGGGTGTTCGCCAGCTCGGCGGCTGCTCGGGAAGCGATCGCGGCGCAGATCGCGGGTTGCGACCCGTTCGACAACTGACGGAGACCGTGGCGGGCGCGTGTCGTTGACCCGCCAATCCGGTGTCTGATCGCTGCCGGAAGCCTCGCCGTCCGGAGGGAGGGGGGACCGCTTGGACACCGAAGCCGCGCTGCTCGACGGCCGGTGGATTCTGTGGGCCGCCGCCGTCGCTGGACACGGTGTCTACGACGGACCGGGAGCAGGAACCCGCCAGACACCGTGTCTACCGAATGGACAACCTTGCCCTGGCTTGCCAACCTGCCGGGACCTAGATCGGGCCGCCGGGCCGGAGGACCTCGATGAACGAACCCTTGCTCACCATCAAGCAAGTCGCGGACTTCCTGAACATGTCGCCGAAGTCCGTCTACCGCCTCGCCCAGAAACGCCTGCTCCCCGGCGTGAAGGTCGGTGCGTCCTGGCGCTTCCCCCAACGAGAACTCCGCGCGTGGCTGGCTGCGAAGCTCCGCGAGAAGGAGCCTGCGTAGCTCGCCCTCATGACCGCTCGCACCACCCCCACGACCCACGAAGGCGAGACGCCTCCGTTCCTCGACGGCGTCCAGCTCCGGCGCGTCGCGCTGGCCGAACGCTGGCCGTTCACCCCCACCGGCCTCGCGCTCGGCGGCGGTGCGTCCGGTCTCGAAGTGCTCGTCGCGACGCACGCGCGCGTCCCCAGCGCACAAGACCTGCGCTCGGCATGGAAGGTCCGGCACGGCGGACGCGCCGCACCGCTCCTGCTCGTCGTCCTCTACGACAAGAAGGCGGCGCTCTGCGGTCCAGCCGGTGACGATCCGCCCGCACGGCTCGACCTCGACCCGCGACAGGTGGACCGCATCTGCCGCGAAGCGCTCGGCGAGTCCGACCGCCACGCCGCACTACGCGCCCTGCGCGACAGCCTGCCCGCGCTCGACACCGACCTGGGCGGCTTGCGCAACGAAGGCTTCCTCGCGTCGCACGAGCTGCGCGCGGGCGCACGTCAACGATCCGACTGGCGCGATGCCACGACGAAGGCCACGCGCATCCTCGACCGCAAGGGTCTCGACCTGCTCAAGGCGCTCGGGTTCCAGGTCGAGAACTGCGACCGCGTCACCTCGATCCTGCGCTCGAAGGACCGCAAGGTCGCGATCGCCGTGCTCCTCAACCGCGACGAGTCGCCCGAGCTGCAAGCCGGTCGCTTCGCGGACATCTCGCCGGTGAGCTACGCGCTCGCCGTCGCCGACCGCGAGAGCCTGCCGTACGTCGTGATCCAGCACGGCGCGAAAGTGCGCGTGTATCCGGCGCGCGTCGGCGTCGGCGTCGGTCGCCGAGGACGCACCGAGACGTACATCGAGTGCCACGCGGGCCTGCTCAACGAAGAGAACGCCGCGTTGCTCTGGCTGCTCTGCTCGGCGGAAGCGCTCATGCCGGGAGGAAGCCTCGAAGAGCTGCTCACGGCTTCCGGTCGGTTCTCGGGCGACCTCGCGGCCCAGTTGCGCGAGCGCATCTACCTCTCCGTCGTTCCGAAGATCGCCCAAGGTCTCGTCGCCGCGCGCCAGCTCAAGAAGCCGACGACGCAGGATCTGCACGACACCTACGAGATGGCGCTCGTTGTGCTGTTCCGCTTGCTTTTCATCGCGTACGCCGAGGACAAGGACCTCCTGCCCTACCGCTGGAACGGGCTGTACCAGCGTCGATCGCTCAAGACCAAGGCGCAGGAGATCCTCGAACTCTCGCGCGCCGGGCAGGACTTCGACGCTGGAGACGGCCTGTGGGACGAGGTCCACAGGCTCTTCCGCGCGGTCGATGTTGGCAACCGCGAGTGGGGCGTGCCTCCGTATGACGGCGGACTCTTCACCGAAGACCCCGAGGAGTCTCGCGTTGGAGCGCTGCTCGCGCCGCTTCGCTTACCGAATACGATTCTCGGCCCAGCACTCCGCGATCTCTTGCTCGTCACGACCGAGAACGGCCTCGGCCCGGTGGACTTCCGCAGCCTCGGCGTGCGCGAGTTCGGAACGGTGTACGAAGGTTTACTCGCGAGCGAGCTGGCCGTCGCCGAGACCGACCTCGCTGTGGACAAGGAGGGCGTCTACCGCCCCTGCAAGAAAGGCGAAATGCCGCTTGTCGCCAAGGGCGACATCTACCTCCACAACGCATCGGGCGCGCGC
>JANMRV010000680.1:0-11159 GCA_031388685.1 Planctomycetota bacterium | reverse complement strand
GGCGGCTGGGGTCACATCAACTTCGACGATTGGCGCTTCCATGAAAGCGAACCGAAGTTCGAGCGTCCGCCGGGCACGCCGCAGCTGTTGACACTCGATCCGCCGAAGATCGACGGGCAGAGCGCTATCGATGCGGCGAAGCACATGAGCGTTCCCGCGGGCTTTTCCGTCGACGTGATCGCGGCGGAACCCGACCTGCACCAACCGATTGCGCTCGCCATCGACGCGCGCGGCAGGTTGTGGGTCGCCGAAGCGTTCACCTATCCGGCGCGCGCCAAGGAAGGCGAAGGTCAGGACGACATCGTCGTGTTCGAGGATCTCGACGGGAACGGGAGTTTTGAGAAGCGCACGGTGTTCCAGACCGGACTCAATCTGGTCAGCGGGCTCGAAGTCGGCTACGGCGGCGTGTGGATCGGAGCCGCGCCCTATTTCCAGTTCATTCCTGACGCCAACGACGACCTCGTGCCCGACGGTCCGGCGCAGACCTTGCTCGACGGCTTCGGCTATCAGGACACCCATGAAACGCTGAACGCATTCATCTTTGGACCCGACGGTTGGATGTACGGTTGCCACGGCGTGTTCACGCACTCGCTCGTCGGCAAACCCGGCGCGAAGAAGGAAGAGCGCGTGCCACTGAACGCCGGGATTTGGCGCTATCACCCGCTGCGCCACGAATTCGAAGTCTTCGCCTGGGGCACGTCGAATCCCTGGGGCGTCGATTTCAACGATCGCGGTCAGGCCTTCGAGACAGCCTGCGTCATTCCGCACCTCTATCACATGATCCAGGGCGCGCGCTACGAGCGCCAGGGCGGCGAGCACTTCGGCGAACACATCTTCGACGACATCAAGACCATCGCCGACCATCGCCACTATCTCGGCGGCACGCCCCACGGCGGAAATCTGCGCTCGGATGTCGCGGGAGGCGGACATGCGCACTGTGGCGCGCTGATCTATCTCGCGGATTCGTTTCCCGCGAAATACCGCGACACGATCCTGTTCGACAACATCCACGGCAATCGGATCAACAACGACATCCTGGTACCGGAGGGTTCGGGCTTCGTCGGCAAGCACGGCGAGGATTTCTTGCTCGCGAACGACGCCTGGTTTCGCGCGATCAACTTCAAGACCGGCCCGGACGGCTCGGTGTACTTCATCGACTGGTACGACAGGCAAGCGTGCCACCTGACGAATCCGGAAATTTGGGACCGCACCAACGGTCGACTGTATCGCGTGCGCTACGGCGATCTGAAGCCGAAGAAAGTCGATCTGACGAAAATGAGCGTCGCCGAGCTGGTCGATCAGCAGGCTTCGCCCAATGAGTTCTATGTCCGGCGCGCGCGCTCGATCCTGGCCCAGCGCGGCAATGATCCGGGCGTGCGCGCGGGGCTGATCGCGCATCTGCGTTCCGAGACGAAGGACGAGCCGCGCGCGCTGCGCTGGCTGTGGGCTTTGCACGTCACCAGCGGTCTGGGCGACGACATCGCCGGCGAAATGCTCTCGAGTCCGCTCGCCTACGTGCAGGCCTGGACGATCCAACTCGCCTGCGAGCGCGGCAAACCCAGCGCGAAACTGATGGAGAAGATCGCCGGGCTTGCGCGCACGTCGAAATCGGCGGTGGTGCGGCTCTACATCGCTTCGGCTTTGCAGCGGATTCCGGCCGCGGATCGTTTGTCCATCGCGAAGGATCTCGCGCAACACGCCGAGGATGCAAACGATCACAACTTGCCATTGATGATCTGGTACGCGATCGAACCGGCGGTGACGAAGGATCCGGGGCATGCGCTGGAGCTGGCACACGAATCGAAGATCCCGACGGTGTCCCGTTTCGCCCTGCGGCAGCTCGCCGAATCGCCCGAGCAACACGCACTGCTCGTCGCCAGTCTCGCCGGCGACGACGCCAAAGGCTGGCGCACGTTGGTCTTGGAGGAATTGGATCGTTCGCTCGCCGTGCGCCGCGATCTGCACGCGCCCAAATCGTGGAGCACGGTTGCAGCGAATCTGGGCGCGAGCCCCGACGCGCGCATCCGCGAGCTCGCGCAGAACATTGCGGTCGCCTACGGCGACGAAAAGAGTCTCGCGTTGGTGCGCGCACTGCTCGCGGACCCGAAGCGTTCGGTGAACGAGCGCCTGGCCGCCATCGCGGTGGTTTCACGGGCGCGCGACGCGCAATCCGTCGAGACCCTGTTGGGCCTGCTCGATCAGAAGCCGCTGCGGCCGAGTCTGCTCACGGCGCTCGCTGTGTTCGACGAAGAGCGCATCGGCAAGGACATCGCGAATCGCCTAGCGAGCTTCGATGTCGAGGAACGCCGTACGGCGGTCAACACGCTCGCTGCGCGCAAGAGCTGGGCACACGCACTGTTCAGCGCGCTGGACAAGAACAGCATCGACAAGTCCTGCCTCGACGCGATCGTGGCTCGAAAGCTCGCCAATCTCGGCGACCCGGCCGTCGACGCGGGCCTTTCGAAGTACTTCGGCCGCGCGACCGCGACGCCGGAGGACAAGCGCCTGAAGATTGCCGAACTCAAGGCGCGACTGACCAAGGACGTGCTGGCCAAGGCTGACCTGCCCCACGGCCGCGAAGTCTTCGCGCGCACGTGCCAGCAGTGCCACTTGTTGTTCGGCATCGGCGCGAATGTCGGTCCGGACATCACCGGCTCTAACCGCGCGGATCTCGATTATCTGCTGACGAACATCGTCGATCCGAGCGCGCTGGTGGCGAAGGAGTATCAGGTCACGATGGTCTGGCTCTCCGACGAGCGCCTGCACAGCGGGATCCTGAAGGCGGAGGACAAGAACTCGCTCACTTTGCTCGACCAGCAGGGCTCGACGGTGATCGCGCGAAGCGACATCGCCGAGCAAAAGCTCTCTCCGCTTTCGATGATGCCCGAAGGCCAGATCGACGCGCTCAGCGCCGATGAATCGCGCGACTTGATCGCCTATCTGCAAAGCAAGGTTCAGACGCCGATCCGCGCGACGAAGGACAGCGCGGCGAAGCTCTTCGACGGCAAGACGCTGGCCGGCTGGACGGATGACGACAAGGTCTGGAGCGTGGTCGACGGTGCGATCGTGGGCCAGACCACGGGTTTGGACAAGAATACCTTCCTGACCAGCGAACTCGAGCCCGGCGACTTCCGCTTGGTGCTCGAGGTCCGATTGGAAAAGGACTCTGGGAATTCGGGCGTCCAATTCCGTTCGCAGCCGCTGGAGGGCGGCGAAATGCGCGGATATCAGGCTGACGTCGGCCCGGATTGGTGGGGCGCGCTCTACGAAGAGCAAGGCCGCGCGCTGCTCTCGCAACCCTCGCCCGTCGACGGCCGCGTGATCGTCGGTGGCTGGAATACCTATGAAATCGTCGCGGTCGGCCACCACGTGCTCACGGCGATCAACGGCGCGAAATGCGTCGACCTCGAAGATCCGGACGGCGCGTTGCGCGGCATCTTCGGCCTGCAGCTCCACTCCGGTGGCCCGACGAAAGTCAGCTTCCGCAACTTGCGTCTCGAACTCGATCCGAAACTCGAACTGACCACGGCCGGAGGCAAGCGATGATCGTGCACATGGTGATCCTGAGAATTCGAAAGAACGTCGCCGCGAAGGAAATCGAGCGCGTGTTCGGCGCTATCGGTGCGTTGAAGAAAGACATCCCCGGCATCCTCTCGTACAGCTGGGGCCCCTACTCGTCACCCGAAGGCATGCAACGCGACTTCACGCACGGTTTCTGCATGACGTTCAGCGACGCGAAGTCGCGCGACGTCTACCTGCCGCATCCGCTGCACGAAAGGGTCAAAGCGCAAGTGCTCGCGATCCTCGAAGGCGGTCTCGCCGGTGTGCTGGCCTTCGACTACGAGACGAAGTAGTCTCCATCGGACAAGGAGAATCAAACAATGGCTGTCCTAGCTGCACTCGGCCCCGCGGAATACCTGCTCGTCGTGGGGATGTGGGTTCTTGCCGTAGGCTACCCTGTCTACTGCCTGATTCGCGCGATCCGCAAACTCAATGATTGCCACGCGATGTTGAGTGAGCTCGTTCGAGAGAAGCGCGAACGAGACCAGCTTGCTACTCCACCAGTCCGCTGATCGGGCAGGGCCATGACGAACTAGTGCTCTTTCGCCAAATGCTCGCGCAGCGGATCGCCGCCTAGATCGCGCTCGAAATCGCGCGTTCTGCTTTTCGGAGTTCTCCTAGGCGTTCTGGCAGGCCGCGTCGGCCGAGACCTGGTCTGGGATCTGCTGCGTGATGAGTCGGTGGACTCGATCGGCATCCGTCCACGGAATCTTGCCGAAGTAATCATTGAAGTTCTTCACGCTGTTCGACAGCCGATCGAGTTCGGGCTCGGGCTTCCGTCCGCCGCCACGCGCGGGAACAAGTTCGATCTCGGCGTCTTGGTCGAGGAGCTTGACCTTCATCGCGGCCTGCTGCTCGACGCGGTAGCAATCCATGTTGATCGCGTCGAGGATTCCCTTTGACCGGGCCTCCTTCTTGGGGCGTGCGAACCGTGTTTGACACCGTGCCTGAGCGCGTCGATGACGCCGCGCGTCGCGATCTCGCCTAGGAGTCGAGCGAGGAACTTGTGCAGTACGGGGCTCGCAATGGTCGAAGTCGAGCGCTTCGATCAGGCAGGGCTGCGTCGCGGCGACGCACAGACGGAGCCGGACGAGATCGACCGCATACTCACGCTCGTAGTCCTTCGCGCCAGCGAGGATCCATCCGGGCCTGTGGGCCGAGGGGCGTTCAGCCACGTGATCCCCCTTCGAGGGGTGACTGCACCGGTGGTGGGGCAGTCATCGCCGCCCTGAGCAGGCTCTCTTTGCCCCTCCTCGGAGGTGTTGATCTTCTTCCGCAGGCAGCCCCCGCCTGGATCGAAGCCGGTCCCATCAAACACCCATCAAACAACCGCAGCAGCCCTAACCCTTGGCTACTCCATAGATTACGATGCAGGCATGCCAGTTCGGTGATCGCCACGGGGTATCGGATCAAGTAACAACCGCATCGCCAGGGGCCGGAGCCGCCCACCACGGCAAGTATCGACGAAGCCGGTACCCAACTTGGGGGTCCTGGATGATGATCACCCCGGCGTCGACGGCTTCGCTGAGGAGGTTCGACGCAGTTGCCGCGTTCTTCTCGTCAATCCCGAAGCGTTCGCGGAGCGACGTGTTGGTCATCGTCTGGCGGCCTGCGTACCTCAAGCATGCGTGCAGGTAGCAGGCCCGAATGCGGTCCTGCTTTTCCATGTCTCTCAACGCGCGGTGACCGAAGAGCACAACCCGCATGGACTCCCCTGGCGTATCGAACAGCGGTGCGGGCAATTGGAAAAACTCGACCTCGAACACGACCTTGTCGATGCCACTTCCACGTTCCTCGCAGATACCAAACCTTCGCATGAGGGAAGCGAGTTTCTCGTTGCGAGACCTTGGTGGTTGATCGAGCAGTCGATCGGCTGGAACAAGAGGCCGACCCGGATTCGTGACCTCCATCCGGCCTTCAAACAGTTCGATCATCGGCCCCGCACCCGTGATCGAGAAATCCTGGTGAATCAGTGCATTCGCGACGACCTCACGCACGGCGAGCGGCGGAAACATCGGCACTGACGTTCTAATCGCTGTTCCGATCACCTCATTCGTGGGGAGCACTGCGAGCACAGTCTGAATGAGCGACTCGAAGCCCGCTGCGTACCCCGAAGTCACCGATTGCTCTTTCGTCGTAAGGATGCGTCCCGGTCCCGCGTACTGTACGAGACGCACGACTTTCCTGCGGAGATCGTCAAACCTCGATAGATCCTTGGCGAACAGCACGGCTCCGAGATTCGTGATGTTCCACATACCGCCCTCGGTTCGCTGAACGAGGCGATCCGCTTCCAGCGCCGCGAGGATTCCCGCTCGGTCAGAGGGAAGCGGAGCGCGTAGCAAGTCGAAATAAGCGGTGAACGCGAGGAGCTGCAGGACATCGTCAGCGGACACTCGCTGCGTGGCGACTCCATCCTCGAACGCTGTCCTAGTGAAGCGCTGCCAGAGCGCGCGCTCCTTCTCGGGATGATCTTTGAGTTTCTTCTTGTAGGAGCCTGTGCGGATGTACTCCTCGCCGCTGAACCGCACGGGTTGATGTAGGGCACTGTCGATCTCAAGGACTACGACGCGCAACCCTGCCACCTCGCAGGTGTGGAATCGGAAGGGGACCTGCGGTTGGAGAAGTCGCGTGAGCCAGTTCTCCAAGTCTTCGTTGCCCTGCTTCGCAGTCGCGGGCTCGAACGTGGTGCCGACAATCCTTCTCGTCCCATCCTCGGTGCCCCACACGACGAAGGCCCGAGGCTTGCCGAGCAGCGCGGCCGAGTTCGCCAACGCCGATATGTACTCGCCGATGTCGGAAGGGTTCGAGTTGTTGACCTTGAACTCGACCCACTCGGTTTCGCGAGGCATAGCACGCAGTTCCTGCACGAGCCCGACAACATCCAACAACGTGCGAGCATCGCTCATGGTGAAACCCTTTCGGCTTCGCCAATCATGACGCGCTGCTCCTCAGCTTCATCGCCCGCCGCGGGTGTGTCGAACGCAGCGGGCGACACGTCGGCGTCGGGCAGGGGGCCGAGTTGGAGTGCTGCACCACGCACGTCCAGACCATCACTGACCATGCACATCGCGATTCTCGCTTGGAACTCATGCACCAAAGCAAGCTCTCGTCTGATCCGTTCAACGGCGCGAGCCGAGTCGGATGGACGGGAACTTGCCGCTCATTGCTAGCCGGTAGATTTCCTTCTCCGACACGCAGAGCGGGCGGGCGACTTCGGAGATGGTCATGACGCTGAGGGACATGGCTGTACGGCCTGCGAAAGTGAGGCAAGCCCGGCCTCCATCATGTCCGAAACGGCCAAGGACTGCCAAACGGAAGCGCCCGTCCAGATTGGAAAGAAGCGGCAGTACCAACAGCCGGCCATTGCTAGGCACGATGTCCGGCAAGGCTGCTGTTCATGTCCCGGCGGAGTCCGCGTGCCCAACGACGATGCAAACCCGTGACTATTCGCCTATCGTCAATCTCGGTTCCGTGGCCTCGCGGCCCCCTCCCGTGGGCGGCACAATGATCTCAAGGATTCGTCGACCTCACCCACGAGCCGCTGAGTGCCGCGCGATGTTGGGCGAATTCCATCGAAAGAAGCGAAAGCAAAGTCGACAGCCACCGATTCCGTGACTGCACGGAATTTCGGCAATCTAGTGCTCTTTCGCCAAGTGCTCGCGCAGCGGATCGCCGCCTAGGTCGCGCTCGAAATCGCGCCAGATGCGGTGCACGTGGCCCGCTTCGGAGCCAGGCACGTAGACGAGTTCGATCGCGAAATAGGCGCCTTCGACGCGCCAGTACCAAGGCCGCTGCGCCGCGTTTTCGCCGGCCCACGCGAAATAGAGCTTGTCCAGCGAATGCTGCGCGAAGCGCTTGCGTTCGCGATCCGCGAGATCCTTCGACAGGTCGGCGAAGTGGCCGTCGACGAGCTTGAGCAGTAGCCCAAGCTGGGCCGGCTCTAGATCCGTGGAGCAGATCCCCAACCGCGGCTTCTCGAGGCGCGCATGACTCGGATCGAGCAAAACGTCCTTCGGCATCGCGCCCTCGAGTCGCGCGCGGGCGAGCTGGTCCTTGTTCAGGCTCTTCGCCAACGCAGAACCCGCGGCGTCCTCGTCGCCCAGCAATTCGAAGCCCGCGTCTTTCCCGTCCATGACCCGCGCCGGATTCGAGCCGACGAATTGCGGCGTGACCGCGATCACTTCATCGTCGACCGAAGTGAAATGCACGCTCCAGTGGTGGCCCTCCAAGCGCCAGCCCCACGGGTCCTGGCCCGCTGTGCCGAAAATCGCGACGGAGTAGTTCGCCGGATCGCGATGCAGCGCCGGCTCGCCGGGCTTGGATTCGATCTCGCGCAACAGCCCTTCCAACCTGACGACGCCGTCGAAGCGCGCGTGTCCTTTTGCGGACAGGCCGGTGTCGAGCAGCACATCGAAGAGAGCGCGGTCGTCCTTGTCCAGGTCGCCGAGCACCAGTCCCTTGCGCTCGCGCGGGACGAAGTGCCAGTCGCTGCGGACCGGAGAATCGAACTCGAACGTGGCGCGCGAGCGCTGCGCTTCGTCCAGTCCGGCGAGAAAAGCCTTGGCTGCCTTCGCCATGGCGGCCGACGCCTCGTCATGGCGCGCCGTCGAGCGGGCCGCGGCCAGGACGAAGCAAAGCAAGAACACTCCGGCCAGGCGGGTGCGTGTCTTCATGGGTGTGCGGCGGAGTCTACCCCCTGCGGCCATTCCCAGCGCGGGCCCCGATGCGCACAATGGGCCGCCCCCGATGTTCGTCGCCCTTTTCGCCACGCTCGACACGAAAGGCCGCGAGGCCGCCTTCGTTGCCCAGGAGCTCAACCGACTCGGCATCGAGACACGCCTCGTCGATACCTCGTGCCATGGCGAGCCGCTGGTGAAAGCCGACGTGCCGCGCGAGGAAATCTTCGCCGCCGCGGGAGCCGATCTCGCGGCGTTGCGCGCGCGGGCCGATCGCGGCGAAGCTGTGACGGTCGCGGCGCTCGGAGCGGCGCGCCTGGCGCAGCGCTGGCACGCCGCGGGCGAACTCGCAGGCGTCTTCGGGCTGGGCGGTTCGGCGGGCACGACCATCGGCACCAGCGCCATGCGCGCCCTGCCGATCGGCGTGCCCAAGCTGATGGTCTCGACGCTGGCCTCAGGCTCGGTCGGCGCCTACGTCGGCACCAAGGACATCCTGATGATGAACTCGGTCGTCGATGTCTCGGGCATCAACCGCATCAGCCGCGCTGTCTTGACGCGCGCGGCCCAGGCGCTGGCGGGCATGGCCAAGGCCGGCGTGCTCAAGCCCGATGCCAGCGACAAACGCCTGATCGCCGCGACGATGTTCGGCGTCACGACACCGTGTGTCGAACACGCTCGCGCAGTTCTCGAACGCGCGGGTTTCGAAGTGCTCGTATTCCACGCCACCGGCACCGGAGGCCGCGCGATGGAAGCTCTGATCGACGACGGCGTGATCACCGGCGTGCTCGACGTCACGACCACGGAACTCGCCGATGAACTCGTCGGCGGACTGCTCGGCGCTGGCCCCGAACGCCTGACCACCGCGGGCCGCCGCGGCGTGCCGCAGGTGATCTCGGTCGGCGCCATCGACATGGTCAATTTCTTCGGCCGCAGCAGCGTGCCGGAGCGTTTTGCACAGCGCAAGTTCCACCGCCACAACGAAAACGTCACGCTGATGCGCACGACGCCCGAGGAAAACCGCGAATTGGGCCGTGGAATCGGCACGAAAGCGCGCGCGGCCACCGGTCCCGTGGCGATCTTCCTGCCGAAACGCGGCGTCTCCGGAATCGACATCGCGGGCGGCTCCTTCGACGACCCCGCGGCGCGGATTGCGCTCTTCGAGGGCGTGCGCGCAACCGCCGGAGCCACTGAGATTCACGAACTCGACCTTCACATCAACGATCCGGCCTTCGCGGAAGCCATGGCCAACCGACTGATCGCGCTGATCGGCGCGAAACAAGCCAGGACGACTGCACGATGAAACAAGCTCACGACAACTCGCGAACCGGAATCCTGAAACGACTGCGCGCGAAAGTGGCGCGCGGCGAGCCGATCATCGGCGGAGGCGCGGGCACGGGGCTCTCGGCCAAGTTCGAAGAGGCCGGCGGCATCGACCTGATCGTGATCTACAACTCCGGCCGCTTCCGCATGGCCGGCCGTGGTTCGATGGCGGGCACGTTGCCGTTCGGCAACGCCAACGAAATCGTGGTCGAGATGGCGCGCGAAGTTCTTCCGGTCGTGAAGCACACACCCGTGCTTGCCGGAGTCTGCGCCACCGATCCATTCATTCTCCCGCGTGTTTTCCTGAATGAACTCAAGCGCATCGGATTCTCCGGCATCCAGAATTTCCCGACCGTCGGCCTGATCGACGGCAACTATCGGATCAACCTCGAGGAAACGGGCTTCTCCTATTCGAAGGAAGTCGAGATGATCGCCCTGGCTCGCGAACTCGAGATGTTCACCTCGCCCTACGTGTTCAATCCTGACGAGGCGCGCGCGATGACCGAAGCCGGCGCCGACATCGTCGTCGCGCACATGGGCACGACCATCGGCGGCACGATCGGCGCGCGCTCGGTCAAATCGCTCGACGACTCCGTCGTGGAGATCACGGCCATGGCGAACGCAGCGCGCAAAGTGCGGCCGGATGTGCTCTTGATCTGTCACGGCGGGCCGATCGCGGAGCCCGCGGACGCGGCCTACATCCTCGAGCGCTGCCCGATGATCCACGGCTTCTACGGCGCGAGTTCCATGGAGCGCCTGCCCGCCGAACGCGCGATCCAGGCGCAGACGGAAGCCTTCGCGCGCTTGAAGCTCGGCGTCGGTTCCAAGACCCTTTCGAAGCGCAAGCAATGAGCCAACCATCGATGTCGCAGTCGCGGACTGATCTCGCGTTCGGCGCGCGGCTCGTCGCCGGCGCAAGCAGTAAACTGCTCTTTGTGGCTACGCACACCATCAGCCGGGCGATCGATGAAGCAGGACCGACGGCGCAGGCACTTTCCGGACTGGTCATCGACAAGCAGCGCATCCAGTGCAAAGCGGGCCTGTTGAAGTGAATCGGATCGCGCGCAATTTCCGCTCGACGCTGCTGTGCGCCTTCGCGCTCGCCTGCGTGGTTTCAGCCGCGACCGCGCGGCCGCAGACTCCTTCGGCGTTGGAGTGGGACCCGTGGTACGTGCTGTTGCCGATCGACCAGCCCGGTGGCGCGGCGCGCATCGGCGATCCACGGCCGGTCGAAGAGGATCTGGCAAAATGTTTCCCTGGCCGAGAGGGCCCCGACCTCGGTCGACTTTTCCAGGGCAAGAACGCCGCGGTCGTCGCCTGGCGCAAACTCGACGATTCGGCCATCGTCGGTTCGGTGCCGGAACTCGGCATGATCGACTTCGGCAAGGTCATGCCGAAGGATGTGCCGAGCAACGATGCTTCGGCCTACCTCTATCGCGTCGTGCGCGCGCGCACGGCGACGACGGTAGCCTTCCGCTATGGATACGACGACGCGGCGCGCATCTGGCTCAACGGAAAACTCGTCGGCGAGAGTTCGCGGCCGGGAGCCTATGAGCCGCTGGCGGACGCGTTGTCGCTCGACTTCATTCCCGGCGAAAATCA
>JANMRV010000664.1:0-1626 GCA_031388685.1 Planctomycetota bacterium | reverse complement strand
GGGTGAGTCGGGATTCACATCAACCGAGCGGCGCTGGGCGCGGCCGACTTGTGATGTGAACGGTTTCACCGCCGGCTATCAGGGCGAAGGGCCGAAGACCGAGGTAGCCGGCCTGGCGCACGAGTTCGCTGTCCGCCTTCGTGTAGGGATCGACAGGCTTGAACTTCTCCTCGGGCTGGTTGCTGGCCCCGGTTTTGCCGGCTTGCGCAATACCGACGCAGGCAACCAGGACGACGACGAGCGCGCGAAGGACGAACGGTTGCAGGCGGGCCATGCTCGCCATTATGACTGCGGCCACCGGCGATTGCCGATGGCCGCAGCAGTCAGAAACAGGACGCATGGGCGTCTTGGATCCGCTCGCGTGGCGCGTCAGCGAGCAGCCTTCGCGCTGCCCGCACCGGCGGTCGGAGCCTGCGGACGCTTCAACTCCAGCTTGGAGGTCTCGGCGATGCTGGCCTTCGTCGCGGCCATCTCACGCTCCACCTCGGCGATCTGCAGATCGATCTTCTGGAGCTTGGGCGAACCCGCGGACTCGGTCTCGAGCAACTCGTTGCGCTTCGAGCGCAGGTCGAGCAGTTTCTCGTCGAGCACGTCCATGTGGTCGAGCGACTTGGCCACCAGCTTCAGCGCCGACTGCGCGTCGGTCTTGTAGGCTTCGCTGAGCACCTGGCCCATCGCATCCCACAGTTCCGTGCGCGATGTCTGGCTCTCGAGCTTGAGCTTCATCGATCCGTCGGCAAGTGCGACGAAAAGGTGCTCGGGATCGTCGTGGCCGAACACTTCGTAATACGGGTGGTTCGGCTGCAGCACGTCGACCGGGACTTTCACGCAGTGGAACCAGCCCGACATCAGGAACGTGCGTTCGTTGCTCCCGCCCGTGGAAAGCAGCGCGTCATCGGTGCCGTTGCACACCTCGCATTCACGCAGCACGAGCAGCGGGCGCGGATCGTTTCCGGCCAGCGTCTGGAAAACCGTTTCCGTGGAAAGCGCGCGGCGCATCGGCCTCGCGGTGGTTCCGCTCGTCGCCTTCTCCTCCGCCTTGTAGGTCGGATAGTCCCAGGCGATCTTGAGCAGCGCTTTGGCGCTCTGCCCGCGCGAACGTTCGGTCAGGGGAAGCGTCATTCCCGGTGCGGCTCGTTTGCCACCCGGTGTCGACGGGGCGCCTGCCACTCCACCTGATTTGCCCGGACCGACCGGTCCGGCGCCTTTGGGGGCCGAGGGGCCCGCATAGGTCGACTTCTTGGGGCCTCAGCAGCCCGGCGCGGCATTCGCCGGCGCAGTGGCCGCGGCGAGCAGACCGAGGCTCACCCCGGCCATCCACAATTTCGAAATCTTCATCGCGGAGTCCTTCACTAAAAGAGAGCGACCACAGACGACTTACGAGCGCTTCTTTTGAGCGAAGCCGATGGCTTCACCCGCGCTCCGAGCACCAAAAGTACATCTTCTGGGGCCGGCCGTTGCAATCCGGCTGGATTTTTTTTCATGGGTCGAGCCTCGCCGGCCGGGGGACCGGCCGGCGCAGACGACCTCAATGGATCGCCAGCCGGAAGGGCGCAATCGGCAGACTCTCCCCTTCGACCTGAATCGAGGGCGTCGCCGCGGCTCCCCAGGCGTAGCGGACCTGGG
>JANMRV010000653.1:0-2643 GCA_031388685.1 Planctomycetota bacterium | reverse complement strand
GCCCGACGATCATCGCGTAGGCCATCGCCTGGGGCACGGCGACCGCCGCGACCGAAAGACCGCCGAGCAAGTCGGCGCGCAGGTCCAGGCGCGTGTAATTCCGCAGCGCCGCCAGCGCCGGGATGTAGCGCAGGAGTGCGGGGATGGCTCGGGATTGCGTCACGTCGCGGGCACGGCCTCAAAGCTGCCGTGGCGTGTCACGATATCGACCGCGACGCCGCGGCGCCTGAGTCCCTGGCCCCGGCTCAGGCTCTCTCCCCACCCCAGAATGGATGCGCGAGCAGGGCGGGCCCAATCGCGAGACAGTCCGAGCGCCAGCGACCTGAGCGAGGAGCGCTCCAACACATACGTTCCCCAAGTGGCCCTCAGACAAGATCCAAGGCACCATCGCCGTCCATGGAAGTGATCGTTCGAGCGCTGCTTCAATTTGCACTCTGCCTTGCGGCAGTCGCCTGCCACTCGCTGCCGGTGGCTCGCGCCTCGTCACGTGCCGATCTGCCCGCAGAATTTCAGGTCTGGACGTTGTTCGAGGTCGAGGGCCAGCTCGTCTACGCGGTGAACAAGGACGACGCCGCCAAAGCCGCGGCGCTGGCTCGCGAGGTGAGCGACGACTTCCGCGCGCGCACCGGCCGGGAGCCCTGCACGCGCCTGCTCATCGTCGCGGACCACGACGTTTGGCTGCCAGGCGGCGATCTGTGTCGGCGACTCGAGCTCGTCCGCGAAGGCGAGTCCGCGTTGCGGCCCCGCTCGGCTGAGCCCGAGGAGTCGGCCCCCGCGGCCCAAGGACGCGCGAGCGAGAACCACGACGCAGCCGGGGACCTGTCGTCGTCCTGCGAGAAGATGCGCACCGAATCCGCGAAGCTGGGCCTCGATCCGCGCGACATGCTCTGCATGCTGTCCCATCCGATTCCCCTGACGCGCCTCGTTCTGGACTTCGACATGCCGGCCGCCGCGCGCGTCGGTTGGGATTGGGCCGTCCTGCTGCCCACGCGCCGCTGCGTCGAAGGCGGCATGACGCGTGTCATGGACGCGGCCATGAAGCAGGAACTCTCTCTCGGTCAGCGTCTGCTCATGGCGCCGATGCTGCCGTTCGCGCGCAGCGCCGCCGCCGATTCGGTGATCGAGGAGCAGAAGTCGCTGCTCTTCGAACTCCACGCCGCGGCGCAGGCCGACTGGTCGGTGGAGCAGCGTGAAAAGTTCGGGCGCGAGTATGAAGAGGCGCTCAGCAGTGGCGCAGCGCGAGCGGACCGGGGATCGAACTTGACGGTGCGTTGATCTGTCATTTCGATGCGAGCTGAACCCGTCCGAGCCGTCGCGTTCGGATCGCTTGGAACGCTACACTCGTCAGACCATGACCAAAGAAAAACCCGACCACCACGACGCCGACCTCGTCCTCAAGCTCTATGAACTGCGCCGCGAAGCCGTGATGCGCCAATCGCGCGACGCGATGATGCGCTTCATGCCCAGGAGCTGGGACGACTTGAACGGGGTCGCCAACAATCTCGCCCATCCGAGCAACGCCGCCTGGCGCCAGGTGTCGAGCTACTGGGAGATGGCCTACTCCTTCGCGCGCAATGGAGTCGTCAATCCCGACTTCCTGATCGAGAACGGCGGCGAAGGTCTGTTCCTGTTCGCCAAGGTCCATCCCCATCTAGAGCGTTTCCGCAAGGAGTACTCCCCCACCGCGTTCCGCAACACCGAGTGGATCGCGACGCAGTGCGATCTGGGCCGCCAACGCTTCGCCATGATCCAAGCGCGCGTGGCGAAGATGATGGAAGCCGCGCCCAAGTAGGGCACGTCTGCGATCGCGAGCCGCTCAGCCCGATTTTCGCAGGGCTGCGGCCAGTTTGTCGCGCAGCGAAGCCTGCAGCTGACTTGCATTACCGCCGTCGACTTGTCGCAGCACGAGCACGCGGTTCGCCGCTTCCTTGGGTCCGATGCGCGCGCCGGTGCGGTGGCGCAACGAGAACGCGACACGTTCATGGGCGACGTCGAGGTCGATCACGCGCACGGAGATCGTCTCGCCGACGCGCAAGACCTGGCTGATCTCGTCGTGGGGCCCAAGGTCGCATTCGCTCGCCGGAAGCAGTCCTTCGACGCCGGCGGCAATCGACAGGAACGCGCCGAAATCGCGCACGCGCGTGATTTTGGCTTCGACAAGATCGTCGGGCGCGAGCTGACTCTCGACGCGCACCCAGGGATTGGGCGTGAGTTGCTTCAGGCCGAGCGCGATGCGCTTCCCGCCGTCGCGAATCGCAAGCACGCGCGCTTCGAGCGCCTGCCCGACGTTGAGGACTTTTCCCGGATGCTCGACTCTTTCGTAGGCGATGTTCGAAACGTGCACCATGCCCTCGAGGCCCTGGCCGAAGGCGACGAAGACTCCGTACTCCTCGATGCGCGTGACATGGCCATGCACGTGTTCACCGACCGTGAGCGAGCCGATGCCGCGCTGGTGCGGACTGGCGCGCTCGCGCTGCTCGACGAACTTGCGCGAGAGCAGCACGCGCTGGCGCTCCTTCTCGATCTCGATCACTTCGCAGGTGAAATGCTTGCCGACCAGGACCTCGGGTTTTTCGTCGCGCGCCAGACCCGTGTGCGACTTCGGCAAGAATCCGTGCAGCGGACCGACTTTCATTTCCAATC
>JANMRV010000629.1:0-30616 GCA_031388685.1 Planctomycetota bacterium | reverse complement strand
CGACAAGCGCGTGGTGGATGCGGAGTCGTTCACCACTTGGCGGCGCTGGATCGATGGGCCGCTGAATCACAAGAACCTCGCCGATCGGGCCTTGTGCGAAGGCTTGAACTGTTTCTCCCTGCACACCTTCGCCAGTTCCCCGCCCGAGGCCGGGCTTCCCGGCTGGGCCTATCATGCCGGTACGGATATCAATCCGTCCGCCACCTGGTGGCCGATGGCGCGCGGGTTGATGGACTACCTGGCGCGCTGTTCCTACATGCTTCGCCAGGGCTGGTTCGTGGCCGACGTCTGCTACTACTACGGCGATCAGGCGCCGAACTTCTTTCCGCCGTCGTGCAATGTGCCGGAGAAGCCGTTGCTGGAGGGTCTCGACCCGTCCCACGACTATGACGTCTGCTCGTCGCAGGTGATCCTCGAGCGGATGCGCGTGGAAGACCGTCGGATCGTGCTGCCGGATGGGATGAGCTATGCGGCGCTGGTGATGCCCGAGCAGGACCATGTCCCATTGGCGGTGCTGCAGAAGGTCCGCTCACTGGTAGCCGCCGGCGCGACGGTGATCGGCCACCAGAGACCGACGCGCACCCCAGGTCTGAAGGATCGTGAAGCAGAGACCCAAGCGCTGGAGCGACAGGTAGAGGAACTGTGGGGCCGGAGTGAAGTGTCCGACGAGCCGGACCAGCCTGCACTCCGGATCCGGCAGGTCGGTCGTGGGCGTTTCATCATTGCCAGCGATCGCAGCGCGGCGCTCCGGGAAATCGGAGTCGGCCCGGACTTCGGAATCGCCGGACGCAGCGAGGGGGACCTCGGGCCACTGGACTTCATTCACCGTATGACCACGGATGCCGAGTTCTACTTCATCCGCAACAAGACGACGGAGTCGCAGAGGCTCGATTGCCGGTTCCGCGTGGCGGCGGAAACCAGGGGTTGGGCGCCCGAATTCTGGCACCCCGATTCGGGACGCCGGAGCGCTTGTCCCGTCTGGAAGAGCGATGCCAGGGGCCAGACCGAACTGCCGGTAGCACTCGGGCCATTGGGTTCGGTGTTCGTCGTCTTTCGGAAGGCAGGCCCTGCCGATCGCGGAGCGCTCGATCCCCTCGCCCGTGACACGTTCGTGGCTGCGAGTACTCCCGACTCGCTGACCCTCGATGGACCCTGGCAGGTCGAGTTTCCTGAAGGCTGGGGCGCGCCACGGATGACCACCTTCGAAAAGCTGCAAAGCTGGACGGAGTCGGACAACGAAGGGATCCGGTTCTTTTCGGGAATCGCCACTTATAGGAAGACCTTCGAACTTCCGGAATCACTGGCCAAGCGGAAGCGGCTCTTCCTGCAACTCGGCAATCTGGCCGAAATCAGCGAAGTCACGCTCAACGGACGACGTCTGGGGCTGGCTTGGCTGCCGCCCTATCGAATCGAGATCTCTGGAGCAGTTCGTGCCGGCACGAATCAGCTGGAGATCCGGGTCGCGAACCTCTGGGCCAACCGGCTCAACGGGGACTCGTTGCGACCCGAGTCCGAGCGCTTCACGCGCAGCAACATCGATCGGATTCAGACCGATCCGACATCGGACAGCTATTATGGAATGGTCCCCCGCGGCAAGCAGCGGCCTGTCTACACCAGTATCCCGCCGCTCATGCCTTCGGGCCTGTTCGGGCCGGTAGAGATCATCACGCCTACGGACTGAATGGAGAACCGGGCCAGGGGGAAAAGCCCGCCGGAGAAGCCGCGCCAAAGCGTGGCGTGACACTGCCCCTCATCGCTGTGCTCGATTCGCGCGAGATGCCCGCCCGCCTCGACTTACGACGCTTCGACCGCGGCCGATGCGAAACCGCCGCAAGTCAAGTCGAGTCAAGCCCTAGCGCGATTCGTGCACAGCCATGAGGGGCACTATCGCGTCGCGTGCCTCGAAGATGGCCTGCAAGCCGAAGGTCAAGGTCAGGTCCGGCTGGTCTGACTTGTCGAACAGCGTGAACTCTCTTCCCCTCTCGCTCGGAATTCGTCCGAACTCTGGACTTTCAGACCGACATCGGTGCCCTGCAGCCGAGTCGCTCGACCGGAACTTGTGCGTAGGCCGCGGACTCTTGACCGTTTTTTCGCCGGATGGCGCCTATTCTCTCAGCGGGACGGCGCTTTCCGTCGCGTGGCAAGGTCGTCGCTCGAAACAGGGCACGATGGTTGCCTCGGGAAGGGCTATGGCAAGGAACGCAATGATGAACACGAACTACATGATTTGGCCGGCGACCGGACTGTTCGCGCTCGGGGGCTTTGCGCAGGCGCAGCAGACGAACTGGCAGGTCACGATTACTGACCTCCAGCTACTCCCGGGCGGTACCTACGCCTCGGCCGGCGGCATCAACGACTCCGGCAAGATCGTCGGCGTCGCCAACGATGCGACGGGGGCGTACAGGACCGTGCAGTGGGTGAACGGGCAGATCTCCATCATTGCCGACCTCAGCGCCAATGGAGGGCTGTGCGTGCCCGAAGACCTCAACGACGCAGGCGAGAGCGTGGGCCGACAGCCCATCAGCGGCTTCTTTTCCTACGGCATCTACTGGGATGCCCAGAACAATCCGTCGGCGCTTCCCGGGCTGCCGAGCGGATCCGCGGCTCTCAACACGGCGCACGCGATCAATGCATCGGGGCAGGTCGTCGGGAGGGCCAAGGAAGGCGGACCGAACTACTGGGGACACGCGGCCGTCTGGTTCCAAGGCTCACTCCAGACCGACCTCGGGTTCATGGGCGGCGGCAACTTCTCGGAGGCTTATGGGCTCAACGATTTTGGCGCCGTGGTCGGCGTGGCTTCGATAGCGAACACAAACCAGCACGCCTTCCTCTGGCAAGCCGGCCAATACACCGACCTCGGCACGTGGATCGGCGCCGGCGCGTCCTCCAAGGCATACGCGATCAACAATCTGGGCGACGTCGTCGGCCTGAATGCCAACGTCGCTTCGCTCTGGAGGAACGGCGCGGTGCAGGCGCTGCCCATGCCCGCGGGCATCTCGGCCTTCACGCCGGTGATCGACATCAATGATGCCGGCGACATGATCGCCACCGGTTCCAAGGGCTACCCCATCGAGGTCGGCGTCCTGTGGCGCAACGGCGTCCCGATCGACCTTGGCACGCTCCCGGGCGGCACGATCAGCCGGGCGCGGCGCATCAATGCCGCGGGCGAGATCGTCGGCGAGGCGCAGTCCGCCAGCGGCTTCTATCACGCAGTGAAGTGGACGCTCACACCGCTCACGTCGACGTACTGCACGGCGAAGGTGAACTCGCTCGGTTGCCTGCCGGCGATTTCCGCGAGTGGCGTTGCGAGCAGTTCTGGCGGCAGCGGCTTCGACGTCGCCTGCGCGAACGTCCTGAACAACAAGCCTGGGCTCTTGCTGTACGGCGTCGACGGTCCCGCCTCTTCGCCGTTCCAGGGCGGGACGCTGTGCGTCGCCGGACCGATCAAGCGCTCGCCGGCTGTCGGCTCGGGCGGCAACCCTCCGCCGAGCGACTGTTCCGGCCAGTACTCGATCGACATGAATGCGTTCGCGGTCGGCGCGCTCGGCGGCGCCCCGCTGCCGGCGTTGACGATCCCCGGCACGCTCGTCCACACCCAATGGTGGGGCCGCGACTCGGGCTTCCCTGCTCCCAACAACACGAGCCTTTCCGACGGGCTGAGCTACACGGTCGGCAGCTGAGCCAGGTGCTCTGGATCGCCGCTCGGGGTGACGCGACCCGCTGGGCACAAGAAGTCCGGGTAGACTGCCATTGGGGAATCGTTGCTCCCAAGGCGCCGGCTCACCCAGGAATTGGCGTCAGAACGTGGCTTCCTGACCTATGGGGGGGCTTCCTTCCGGTCTGGGTCCTGAAACCACGCTCCGGCGGCCGATCCTAATGCAGCGTTCACCCCCGGCTCACAGCCGTAGGGGTATAGTCTCCCGTTCACGGCAGGTCCTCACCCGGCCTGCCCACCGCCCCGTCCGCACCGCGAACCACACCTGGAAGGCACCGCTTGAAAGTCCTGTTCATCGAGGAATACCTGCCCCAGGAAATGCTGGGGATCATGTGGCTGTCGCGGGCCATCAAGGACGCCGGCCATGAGTGCAAGGCGCTGTTCATCCCGGACACGAGCTGGCTCGACAAGCTCAAGGCCTACGATCCCGACGTCGTCTGCTACTCGGTCACCACCGGCATCCACACTTTCCTCGTGGATGTCAACCGCAAGGTCAAGGAAGTCAAGCCGAGCGTCTTCTCGCTCTTCGGCGGCCCCCACGCGACGTTCACGCCCGAGCTGGTCGAGGAAGTCGGCGTCGATGCGGTCTGCCGTGGCGAGGGCGAGCAGGCGATCGTCGAGCTTCTGAATCGCATGCAGAAGGGCGAGGACTTCTACGACTGCCTCAACTTCTACTTCAAGCACAAGCAGACCGGCGAGATCATCAAGAATCCCCAGCGTCCGCTGGTGATGGACATCGACTCGCTCGGTTTCCCCGATCGCGAAGTGATCTACGACGCCGGCGCGGTCTATCGCGACGCCGACCGCAAGGTTTTCGTGTCGCAGCGCGGCTGCCCGATGCCGTGTTCGTTCTGCTTCCACCATGCCTGGAAGAAGAAGGTCTACAACGTCAAGAACTCCGAGTACGTGCGCAAGCGTTCGGTCACGCACCTGCTCGAAGAGATCAAGCAGGTCAAGGCCAAGTACAACCTGAAGTTCGTCCACTTCGTCGACGACATCTTCAACTTGCGCAACGATTGGATGGAGGAATTCTGCGAGCGCTACCCGAAGGAAATCGGGCTGCCCTTCGACGTGATCCTGATGGCGAACATGACCAGCGAGCGGCACATCGAGCTGCTCGCCCATGCCGGCTGCGTGTACGCGCGCATCGCCTTCGAAGCCGCCAGCGACTACGTGCGCAACGTCGTGTTCCGCAAGCACACCACGCGCAAGCAACTGGTCGACGCGGCCTTCTGGATCAAGAAGCACAAGATCCGGCTGGGCACGCTGAACATGCTCGGTGGCCCCGGCGGAACGATTGCCGACGAACTCGACACGTTGAAGCTCAACATCGAGTGCAAGACTGACCACCCGCTGGTCTCGATCATGCAGCCCTATCCGCAGTTCGACATCGAGAACATCACGCGCGAGATGGGCTACGCGATTTCGGCCTACGACGACTTCCCGGATAACTTTCGGCGCACGTCGTCGATCCAATACGACAACAAGCGCGAGATCGAGAACTTGCACAAGTGGTTCCCGATCGTCGTGCGCTATCCGTGGCTGATGCCGATCGTGCCGCGCGCGATCAAGATCAAGTGGATGGCTCGGCCGTACTTGATCATGTACATGCTCTACGCCGAGTTCCTGGTAGCGGAGCAGGCCAAGCTCTACGCGCGCGCGCAGGGATTGACCGGCATGCGCTACTCGACGCCGGTGGACTTCACGTACCGCGTGATCACCAAGGGCGTGATGCGCGTGTACGACACCGTCATGATCAACATGTTCAAGCGCTACTTCGCGCCGAAGCGCCAGCAACTCGCGATCTCGCTGCAGATGGGCGACGAGCGCGTAGTGGCGCACATGGATTGACGCAGCGCGCCAGGTAACGAAGCCGCCGGCCTTCTCGGCGTCGTCCGCGCGCAGCGCGCACGAGCGACGCCGAGGAGGCCGGCTGATTCGGGAGATCAATCGATACTTGCCACTCCTTGCCGGACGGAGGTAGGCTCGGTATCGGCCCCTCCGGCCCGTTCCGCATGCTCACTCGCGACGACATCCTCCAGCTGCTTGCCGAAAACCGCGCCAAGCTCGCGATCCTAGGAGCGCGTCGCCTTGGACTTTTCGGTTCATTCGCACGAAACGAGGCGAGCATCGACAGCGACGTGGACATTCTCGTCGACCTCGATCGACACGAATTCGATCGCTACATGGATCTCAAGTTGTTCCTCGAGGACCTGTTCGAGCGCCGAGTCGATCTTGTACTCTCGGATCGACTCAAACCGGCGCTCCGCGAACGAATCCTTGGCAGCGTCATCGATGCCGCGTGATTCGGGCATCTACCTGAACGACATGCTGATCGCCATCGGGCGGATCCGCGACTATACGCGCGGCATGGACGTCCGGCCTTCCTCGGCGACGCTCGAACCATCGACGCAGTCCTGCGCAATCTCGAAGTCGTCGGCGAAGCCGCGAAGCAAATTCCCGTCGAGCTACGTGCGCTCGCCCCAGATGTGGAGTGGCGCAAGATCTCCGGGATGCGCGACCTGATTGCGCATTCCTACTTCGAAGTTGATCTCGAAATCGTCTGGGATGTCCTGGCGACAAAGCTTGGTCCGTTGGAGGCCAGCGTACGGCGCCTGCGCGATGGCTGACCATCCCTGACTCGCTACCGCACACTTCCGACGTGCGCTTTCGATCCATCTGAAGCCTGCAGGTGCCGACCGCCCCCTCCGGCGGGCCTTCTGTGCCGCGGATCGAATCTTGCCATAGCGACTGTTCCGCTTTGCCAGCTCCGAGGCCGGAGCTTCTTCCAGCGGCGCTTCAGTCGCTGACCACGATTCCAAGCTTCACCCGAGGAAACCTCAACGGCATGCCTCGCTACTCAGAGCGCCCGGCAACCCGTGAGTGCCCTTCGACCGCGATCGCGCACCGCCACTTCCTCGTGAATGAGTTGACCACCATGAACTCGACGTTCGATCCGCTCGCACTTCCCGTCACCAGCTTGCCCCGCACCTCGACGCTGGCGTCGCGCGGCCATTCCGCGCGCAAGGTGCTGTCGGCTCTGCTCGGCGTAGGCGCCACGCTCCTGGCCGGATGCGATAGCAAGTCGCCCGCTCCAAATTCCAACACCGCGGCCGGCACAGTGCTGACGGACCCGGCCACCGGGAACCACTTCGTGGTCGACGCGAATCAGCGCGGCCAGGGCGACAGGATCAAACTACTCAGCGCTTCCTGGGGCCGGCTCGTCGACGTGTACGACGCCAGCGGCGCGCTGCAGTTCAAGGACTTTGTGATGGGCGACGGCATCGCCTCGGACGCGGTGGACTTCAAGCTCGATCAAAATGAGATCACGGAGAACGAAACGCTCACGATCCTCCATGCGGCCGGCAGTGCAGAGTACGACAACGCGTTTGCCCAACTCGAGCGCCACCTTCAGCCGGTGATCAAGAACGGCGCGTTTGTGCTGCCGACGGCGACTCTGACGGCGCTCCCGCGCAACGCGACGTTGGTGTTGAACTTCGACGACCTGCTCGACTCGAGCCTGATCACGGCGAAAAACGTTGCGGTGCTCACGGGCTATCCTCCGGTCGTGCCTTTCGAAGCGCGGGTCATCGCCGACCCGTCGCACGGCGACCTTTTCGACGCCGATGGGGACGGCAGCGCGGAATTCCACACCACGCGCGTACTCGTCGACATGACGGTCACGGAGTTCGAGGCGCAACAGTCGAACCCGCCGCTTCCGGTGAATGTCCTGGGGCTACCCGAAGCGCACGTCGTCAACCAAGCGAACCTGGTCGTGCGCATTCCGACGCTTTCCTCGGCGGCGATCGGGCAGCTCTCGGTCCTGGCGAATCTGTCGGGTTCCGGCATGAATTTCCCGTCGAACGCGCCCAACGATCCGCAGTCGGCCACCATGGATGTCGTCCGAGCGCTGCGCTCGTCGAGCGCCGATCTACTGGATCCGAACCATGGATTTCTCGCCGACATGAGCGTGCCCAGATTGGTCGGCGTGCAAGCGGTCAATCTGCTGCTCGTGACGCCGACAGGCGGCGTGAACTACCGGATCAGCGCCAGCTTCGACGCGCCGACTTGCGCCCCACGGCCCAAGATCGGCGACGTGATTCGCGTCAGCGACACGGTCATCGGCGTCGTCACCCAGAACGGCAGCGCGCCTGCGGGAGGAATCATCAGCGATGTGCCCGTGCGACTCGAAATCGGAAACAGCACCACCTTTGTACCCGGTCCGGCCCAGTACTTGATGAAACTCGACCCGACACTCGGCGTCCCGCCGGCCTGTTTCGTGCGCATCGCTCCGACGCCGACGTCACAGCCCAGTCAGGGCGTTTCCCCGAATTCGACCCTGACGGTGCGCTTCAGCAAGCCGATGGATCCCAAGTCCGTCAGCGCCTTCGAGACCTTTGGCGTGACGCGCGTCACGAACGTCGTTCCGACCATCAAGCTCGGGAACACGATCGTCGGCTACGCCAGCCCCTCGGTAGACCTGAAGCAATTCACGTTCACGCCTCAAGTGCCGTTCGAGCACAACCCCGCGCAGTTTCCCACGGGTGAGGAATACCTGCTGACGCTGGCCGGCGGCCCCAACGGCGTGACCGATCTGTCCGGCAAGGCGTTGAAGGATGCGCTTCCGCCGTTCAATTTCCGTCTCGATCCCGCGGCCGCGGCGGTCGGCTCGCGAGGCTTCGCCTTCAAGTTCAACAGCGCAGACGAGGATGGGAATGGCGCGCCGGAACTGCGCGGGCAGTTCCTCTACGACTTGAGCAAGGGGATCATTCGGCCTCGATCCGTGGCGCGCTTCTCGGCCGTCGCGGATGCTTCGCAGTCCGTGATCGGGCTGATGACCCCGTTCACCGCGCCGATCCAGACGCCGCTGTCGAATCTCGGCAGCAAGCTGATGAGCGTCTATCGCTACCACGACCTGGGCTTCGGCCTGGTCGATGATCCGACGTTGAACCTCGACATCGAAGGACTGGCCTGGGCGCCCTTCGCCGGTGTGCACGTCGACACCTATTCGCAATTCCGAATGGCGTTCTGCCACTCGAAGTTTCTGCCGGACGAAGTGCTCAATGCGATCAGCCTGCTGCCCCAACACCCAAATTCTGGTTTGGTGAAGACCTTCGACTCCAACCAACTCGACCCCATCAGCGATCCACTGAAGATCGTGCACCCCAAGAATCGCGGCTACGACGTTCAGCCAGTGGATGCCTTCGTTTCGAGCACCGGCACTCTGATGATGCCCTACCCGCTGAATCGCAACGTGCCGACGGAGCTGATCACGCGCTACACCTTCCGCGACACGGGACTGCTCGCGGTGGGAGGGCCGAACGGAAGTGGTGTCGAGACGGGCATCAACATCTTCGCGGGCGTCCCCTGGGTCAAGCTCTACACAACGGGCAAGGTGCCGAGCATCGGCCTGCCGTTGCTGATGGAGTTCCGCTGCTACCCGGATGCCCAGGCCTTTGGCCTCAACGGATTCAAGGTCAATCTCGCGCTTAATAGTTCGGCACGACCGGCCTTCCGCGCGTTTTCGACGGGCGGTGTGCTCGCCAATGGTTCACTTCTCAAGATCGATCCGGACAACGAGCCCAACGCAAAGGGAGGCATCGTCAATGGAAATCCCACGGGCTTCGGATCGGAGATCGACCCGGTCTTCTACCTCGGTCAGGCAGACTTCGTGGTGCGCGTCAACCGCATCCACACGATCTGGTTGGACACATTCCAATTCACGGCGCAATACCAGACGCCCGTGGTCGAGCCTCAGGCTGCGCTGCAACCGGCGGGAACACAGGTTCTCGTTGCGCTGCGCGGCGCACTGAACGTCACCAACGGCACGGCACCAATCGGTGGAGTCGTCCCGCGCAACAACGCGACCGCCTACGACCCCTATGGAGATCCGCGCGCGGCGGTTGTCTTCCTACCGCCTTCGGCGCCCTTCACGGTTGTGTTCCCGGTCGGGCCAGGTGGCCTTCCGGACAACACCTGGAAGACGAACCCGTCGTTGCTGAACAACTCGCGCTTCGTCCAGGCTCGGATCACTCTAATCTCGAACCCCAGCACGCTGCTGTGGCCCGAGATCACGGCGATGGGTTTCTCGCTGATGTACTGATTCGGCGCCCGCCGCATGCTCATGCGGTGGGCGGGTCCTGGCGAGTGTCGTACGAAGGTCTTTGCAGCGGCTCGATTCGGCGTCGAATTGAGCGCGCGCGTCCAAGGCACCTTCTTCCGCAGGCACTCGCCATGAAATCACAGGCACTCTCGCTCGCGCTCACTTCCCTGCTCGCGCTTCCCGCGCTCGTCGCCTGCCAATCCGGTCTCGGCCAAGGGCCGCTCGACGGGCGCGTCTATCAGGTCACGCTCGCGGGGCCGAAGGACTCCAAGCCCGATCAACTCGTCTTCGACGGCGGGCGCTTCGAGTCGACAGCCTGTCGTACCTATGGATTCGTCACCGCGCCGTACTCGGCGAAGGATGACGGCGCGGCGGCGAGCTTCGAAGCCTCGGCGAAGAGCGACAAGTCGGGAGCGACCGCCTGGAACGGCGCGATCCGCGGCGACGCGATCGAAGGCAAGATGATCATGACCGACGACAAGGGCGCGAAGAGCGAGTATCGCTTCAGCGGCAAGAAGTCGAGCGGCCCGCTCGACGGCCAGGTCTTCGAGGGCATGATCTGCGAAGGCAACGACACCACGGGTGACAAGGACCGCCTGACCTTCAACAGCGGCGCGTTCGACTCGAGTGCCTGCCGCGCCTATGGCTTCACGATGTCGCCCTACAGTGCGACCCGCGAGGGCGACGCAACGCACTTTCAGGCCGAGGCGATCAACTGCGGCGGCGAAAAGAACGTCTGGGACGGCGTCGTCAAGGGCGGCGACATCAGCGGCACGCTGAAGCACGTGAACTCGTCGGGCAAAGTGACCGACAGCTACAAGTTCGTCGCGAAGCTGGTGAAGTAGCGCGCGGAGTCCAGTCTCACATCCCGCCGGCCCTTCGGCTTCGTCCACGCGAGCACGCGCGGACGAGTCCAGAGGGCCGGCCGCGTTCGTGGACGACCCCGTACGCTAGAATCCCGCGCAAGGACCGATGCGATGACGAATTTCGAGCAGCTTGGATCGTTCTACCTCGGCCGCGAATACGACCTCGACGCCAGGAAAGGCGACAGCGAGCGGCTGGTGCTCTACGACTCGAAGGATCTCGTCACGCACGCCGTCTGCGTTGGCATGACGGGATCGGGAAAGACCGGGTTGTGCCTGACGTTGCTCGAGGAGGCCGCCATCGACGGCATCCCTGCGATCGTGATCGACCCCAAGGGCGATCTCTCGAATCTGCTGCTGACTTTTCCCGAACTCGCGGCCAAGGATTTCGAACCCTGGGTCAACGCGCAGGACGCGGCGAAGAAGAACCTGAGTGTCGCGCAATTCGCCGAGCAACAAGCCTCGACTTGGCGCGAAGGTCTGGCGCAATGGGGCCAAGACGGAGCGCGTATCGCGAAACTTCGTGCCGCGGCGGACTTCCATGTGTACACGCCGGGATCCAATGCCGGCACTCCGGTTTCGATCCTCGATTCGCTGCGCGCGCCGAGCGCCGTGCTGCGCGAAGACAGCGAACTCTTCCGCGAACGCATCGCGTCGACGGCGACGAGTCTCTTGTGCCTGCTCGGAATCGACGCCGATCCGATCCAGAGTCGCGAGCACATCCTGCTCTCGACCCTGTTCGGCCAGGCCTGGAACGCCGGCCTGGATCTCGATCTTGGCAAGTTGATCCAGCAGATCCAGGACCCGCCGGTGAAGCGCATCGGCGTCCTGGAACTCGACTCGTTCTATCCGGCCAAGGAGCGTTTCGCGCTGGCGATGCGCCTGAACAATTTGCTGGCCGCGCCGGGCTTCGCGGCCTGGATGGAGGGTGAGCCGCTCGACATCGGCGCATTCCTGTACACGCCGCAAGGCAAGCCGCGCATCGCGATTTTTTCCATCGCGCACTTGTCCGACAGCGAGCGCATGTTCTTCGTTTCGCTGCTGTTGAACCAGATGCTGGCCTGGACGCGCACGCAATCGGGCACGTCGAGTCTGCGCGCGCTGCTCTACATGGACGAGATCTCAGGCTATTTTCCGCCGACAGCCGAGCCGCCTTCGAAGCGGCCGCTCCTGTTGTTGATGAAACAGGCGCGCGCGTATGGAGTCGGTGTCGTGCTCGCGACACAGAATCCGGTGGATCTCGACTACAAGGGCCTGTCGAACGCCGGCACGTGGTTCATCGGCCGGCTGCAGACTGAGCGCGACAAGGCGCGCGTGCTCGACGGACTCGAAGGCGCCGCGTCGCAAGCTTCGACGCGTTTCGACCGCGCGAGCGTGGACGCGATGATGTCGCGCCTGACCAATCGCGTGTTCTTGATGAACAACGTGCACGCCGATGGCCCGCAGGTGATCGAAGTGCGCTGGGCTTTGTCGTATTTACGCGGCCCGATGACGCGCGCGGAAATCAAACGCCTGTGCGAGACGCGCCGTCCGCAACCCGGCGTCTCTTCGAGCAGTGCGGCGACGCCGGGCAACCTGAAACCGCCGGTGACAGCGCCCAGTGCTGCTCGCGTGTCGTTGAAGGACGCAGCAACTCGGCCGGTTCTCGCACCGGAAATCAGCCAAGTCTTCCTGCCCGTCCGGGATGAAATTCCTGCCAGCTGTTCGCTCTCGTATGCAGCAATGTTGTTCGCCAGCGCAAAGTTGTATTTCGTCGACAAGAAGCTCGGCCTCGAGCACGAAGTCGCCGTGCACTCGCTCACGCCGTTGTCTTCCGGGCTGGTCGCCGTCGATTTTACGGCTTCGATCGAAGTCGATCTGGATCTCGAGGACGTTTCAAACGAACCCGAGTCCGAAGCAGGCTTCGAACAGCTCTCGCCGGAGGCCGGCAAGCCGAAATCCTACGACGCCTGGCGCAAGCAATTCGTCGACGCGGTCTACCGCAATGCCAAGCTGCCCCTGATGCAAAGCCCGAGTCTCGAAGAGGTGTCGCGGCCCGGGGAGAGCGAGCGCGACTTCCGGCTGCGGCTCGGTCAGATCGCGCGCGAAGCCCGCGACGAGCTGGCGGCGAAGTTGCGCGCCAAGCACAGCTCGCGTTTCACGACGCTCGACGATCGCATCCGCCGCGCGGAGCAGGCAATCGAAGTGCAAGAAGGCCAGGCCCGCGACGCCAAATTTTCGACCGCGTTGTCTTTTGGAAGCGCGGTCCTCGGCGCGCTGTTCGGCGGCAAGCGTTCCGCCGTCGGCAAGGCCTCGACCGCGCTGCGCGGCGCAAGCCGCAGCGCCCGCGAATCGGGCGACGTCGACCGGGCCGGGGAAACCCTGGAGGCGCTGCGTGCCCAACGCGCCGATCTCGAAGCCGACATTCAGTCCGAATTGAAGGCCGCCGAAACCAAGAGCGACCCGCGCAGCGAAGCGCTGGAGCTACTCGAAGTGCCGCTGAAGCGTACCAACGTCACGGTGAGCGCCTTCTGCCTGGCCTGGGTCCCCCAGTGCGTCGACAAGTCCGGCGCCCGCACTCCCGCCTGGAAGTAGGCCCCGAATTGGCAGGTCGGGTACCTGGCGCGGTTTTCTTCCATTCGACCCCTTGCGTGTCTAGGGGAAGCGGTTACCATCTGCCCTAGACCGACTAGGGGAGATAGACATGGCCGAAGAACGCTTTCAACTCTTGCCCGGGACTCTTGAACTGCTCGTGTTGCGCGTCTTGTTGCGCGGCGAGCTGCACGGCTACGAGATCGCCAGCGCGATCCAGCAGCGCTCGAAGGACGTGCTGCAGATCGAGGAAGGCTCGCTGTATCCCGCGCTGCACCGCATGGAAAAACGCGGCTGGATCGATGCGACCTGGGGGCAGTCGGAGTCGAATCGACGTGCCAAGTACTACGCGCTGACCAAGAAGGGCCGCGTCGAATACACGGCGCAGTCGGAAAACTGGGAGCGCGTCAGCGGCGCGGTCGCGAACGTCTTGCGCGCCCATTTGTCGGGCGGCGCGATCGGCTGAGCCTGCGATGAGCATTGCATCCAATCTTTGGCAGCGCCTGGGCGGGGCACCTGATCCGCGCAGTGATCGCGAGATTCAAGACGACATCGAGGCCGAGTTTGCCTTCCACCTCGAGCAGCGCGAGCGCGATCTGGTGGCGCGCGGCTTGTCGCCCGAGAAGGCTCACGCGGAGGCCGCGCGCCGCTTTGGAAATTTGGACAAAGTTCGCGCCGAATGCCGGCGCGTCCAACTGGGAGGAAGAATCATGCTGCAGCGAATCACGCTTTTGCTCCTGGTCGTCCTGCTCGCAACCGTCGCCTGGTTGAGCTTTCAGAGCGTCAACTCGCAGCGCGAGGCACAGGCTGAGATCCAGGCGCTACACAGCGAAGTTTCGCAGCTGATGCTGGCCCTGGAGAAGAATCCAATCGGGCAATCGAGTCAGCTGAATCTCGGCCTAAGCAACTTCGCGCCGAGGATCCTCAATTTCGCCGGGCCCAGTGGGCCGCGCATGCCGAAACCTGGCGCGACCGAGGAAACCACAAGTCTCGACACCTGGCTGGCGAGGTTCCGCGAAAACGCACTCAGCGAAAGCCACACACCGGAAACGGCGCTACTGCTGCGCCAGCAGTGCTCGCAAGACCGCGCACTGGAATTGTTGCCGGCCGTCTGGCCGAAACTCGGCTGGGAGCAGAAGCTCTGCATGATCGACGTCATGACGGATGGAGGCTCCGAACCCCTCGCGCGCGCGGCCGTGCACTTGGGAGCGACCGATGTGGACGCTCGCGTTGCCGACCACGCATTCTTGAAACTGCGCGAATTGACCCTGCTGCGCTTCGACGCCGCCCATCGCGCGGACTATCTGGCCTGGCACGAGGCGAACAAGGACATCGTGCTTTACGACGTCGTCGAGAAGTCCGCCCCGGCTCTCGTGAAAGAACTTCTGGGCTTCGGCAAATGGAACGAGATCTGCGCGTTGTATTCACCGCTTGTGCTGCACCCGGACATGCCCGGTACGGCGGCCTTCCCTGACTTCCTGCTCGAAGCCGGCGCGCTGGACCTGATCAAGCTTTGGGCGCGCGATCCCGATCCGAAAGCGCGCGTCGCCGCCGTGCAATGGCTGGCCGCCGCAAAAGTCGACGAGGTGACGGCGCGCATGATCGTGCTCCCGATTCTCGCGGAGTCGGCTCCACGCGATCCGGCGCTGTTGCCTGCTGTCTGCGAAGCACTCGTGACCCTGGACTGCACCTGGAGGTCGGCGCCACTGCTCGACGATCTCGCCAAGGTGATGCGCAAGCAGCAACCGGAGCGCGCCGAACTCCAGCCCATTGCCGTGGCCCTCGGCAATTTCAGTGACCAGGAGCGCGAAGCCCAGGCGGAGGTGCCGACGATTCTGGCTTGGATCTGCCGCGCCAATTCGCCGCTCGCGAACGAAGTCCTTGGCGATTCTGCCCTGCTCCACTTGACCGGCGTCGCGTTCGATCCGACACACGATGCGGCCTGGTGGCTCAACTGGTGGAGCATCCATCGCGCGAACTATCCCAATGCCGCGGACACCGAGAATGGTCTGCCGCGGGTCGAATAGCGCGACGCCCCGAGCTCAGTTGAAGAAGCGCACCTGCAGAGCGTTCGAGAGCCCGGCTCCACTGCCGTCGAGTTGCAGCGGATCTCGGAACCAGAACTGATAGTCGCGTGTGAGGCCGCGCAGGCTTGGATCCAACGGGATCGTGTAGCTCGTCGCGCCCGCGGCGTCGAGAATGTGGGGCGGCAGGCGATGGATCGGCGGACCGAGATAGAGGGTCGCGTTGACGAAAGGCGTAAGTGCAACTCGACCGCTGTACAACCCGATCACCGGCTTCAGTGGAACAGCGCCGTTGAGTCGGATCTGGAACTGATTCAGCGCGATGCTCGCGGTTCCCGACCAGCCAACGCTCGGGGTACTACCGATCGAGGTCGCCTTGCCCGTGCCGAACGCGAGCGGCGCGGGTTGCGCCAGATACCAACTCTGCGCTGTGCTGTCGGTGTGCAGGAAGCTGATCATGTAGCCCGCATTCTTGTTCGCTCCCTGCGTCGAGGGGTGCGTGCCGTCCGCATTGAAATCTCCAGGGCAGACCCAGGTCAGTCCGTCGCTGCGCGGTGTCAGCCCGTCAGCCCACATGTACGGACCCCAGGCGATCCACGGCGAAACTACGGCGCCCAGCGCTGGATCGAAATTCAGTGCAGGATTGCCGCTGATCTGATCCTCGATCAGCCACTTCACCGCGAAGCTCTGCTGATAGGCCCACGGTTCTGGATTGAGCGTCGTGGTCGCATAGCCGGCGTAGATGCGCGAGGCTCCATACAACACGCGCAAGTTCGGAAAGTTCGCGCGCAGTATGCCCATGATCGTCGTGAATTCCGCCTGCAGCGTGAGCGCATCAGAGGGGAATGCTGCGGTCGGCCCGGCGTCGGCTTCGAGGAACCACACGGCTTGCACTTGCCCCGCGGTCAGACCCGCTGCCGCCAGCTTGGACGGCACCCAGCTTGTCCAATACGCTGCGGAAGGATTGGCCAGGATCGCTGCCGTTTGTCCGCCTTGCGCGCAATTCGACAACACGACGCGCGGGCTCTTCGACGTGTCGCTCTGCGCGGCCTGCATCAGCGCGTTGAAGTGGATCACGCAGTTCGACATGCCGATCGAGATGAAACCGATCTTGCCGCTTGCGATGTCGATCGCACCCGTCGTGTCGCGCGGAACGACTTGCGCCGCTTGTGCGAGTCCCGCGACCTCGTGAGCGATCGGCCGCAAATTCGATCCGCCCGGGTACAGCCCGCCCTGGAATCCATGGTATGTCCCTGTGCCGAGATCGCTCAGCGGCGTGAAGCCGACGGACGTATTCGCGCAATTTTGTGCGTGAAGCACGACCGGCGGCGATGCGAGCAGGAGTAGCGCGAGGATAAACGTGTGCATGTGTACGGCCTGACCTTTGATCAATTGACGCATGGTCCTCCACGACCTGCCAGCCTTGGATCGACACTTCCCCGGGCGAGCGGCGCAGCGTGAGGACAAACCCGGCAGTGGAGCGTGGGTTCCGGCGACCCTTCCATGAAGTCATTTGCCCGACAAGATTCTCGCCGATTCGCGCGAAACGCGCATCAGGGCAGCAGCTTGACCCGTCGTGCGGATGCGTAGCGGTAGAGCTCGCCGCCGCGCAGCGCCTGTTCTTCACGGCAGGCGAAGACCAGTTTGGCGTCGTGGTCGTCGTTGCTCGCGACGGCACGCGCGGCGATCGTATTCCAATCCGGGATGGCACTGAGATCCACTTCCTGCGCGCGCGGCGAACCGATGCCGATGAAGGCGGCGGCCAGTGCCTGCCAGTGATAGCGCAGCAAACGCTCGGGATCGCGCGCAAAAGGCAGCAGCAGGCGCAACGCGTGTGTCGACGTGAGCGCGTGCAAGGCCGTGAAGTTGCCGGTACCAGCGAACAGCGCGAGCATCTCCTGCGCGAGTCGCGCAAGTGTCTGCTCGTCGACTTCGAGCGCCCCGACGATCGGCGCAAAGGTCGGCAGACGCGCCGCCTGCTGCATGCGATCCGAAATCAGATCTCCAGCGATCGAAGCACACGCCAGCGCTGCATCGCTGCGAATGCGTTCGAGCAACAGCCCCGGCTCCCGCTCGCTTGAATCCGTCCGCGCGAGCGTGCCCAGCGATTCTGCAGTGATCGTCCAGTAGGCCAGACCGTGCGCGATCTCCGCGTCGTCGTCGAAGCGCACACCGAACGCGCTGCGGATCAGACAATGAAATGCGGCGCTGCCGACGCTTGGCGCGAGTACGTCGAGCGCAGCGCGCATTACCGTTTCGTGGCCGCGCTCGCGCAGCTCGCGTTCAAAGAACAGCACGAGTCCGTGCAGAGCCTCGTCGTGGCCAAGCGACTGCCGCCAATTCGCCGCATCGATGGCCGGCCCGCTCGTCGGCAGCGGGTCGAGCATCGCGCTGTACTTCGTCGCGAAATCGCGCATGCGTGCCGCGCTTGCTCCAAGCGAGTGCTGCGAGAACAGCGCCATCGACAGGTGATTGGCGAGCCCTCGGCCATAGCGCGGATGTTTCGTTCGGCTGAGCTCCAGAAGCTCGCGCAGCGCGGTGTCGCGATCGTCACTCTCGGCCATTGTCTTTTCCTTCGAAGTACAGGCCGGCAGCGCCGAGGCCGTCAGCAGGGCGGAGCCCGCGGCCAGGATATCGCGGCGACTCGGCTGGACCATGCGGACACCCTAGCGCGAGCGCGAGGACAGCGCTCGCGGTCGGCAGCCGCTTGTGCGCGGCCCCGAATTCAGGACCGGACCTTGCCCAAGACGCTGCTGCGCTCGCCCGCTATGATTCTCGCCCCTCCAATGACAAATCTCCGCTTTGATCTGTGCTTCGAAGACCTCTACGCGCGCGCGGGCCTGTGCCGCGTGGACTCCGCCTTCCTCGGGTTTCTGGGCGAGGCCGACACGGCTTTGCGCGAGCGGCTTGTCGCAGCCCGCGCGGCTCCAGAATCACTGGCAGCGAAGCAAGAGTCCGACCTGCTGCTCGAAATTGCGCCGCACCTCGACGATTTCCTGGCGCGCCTTTTCTCGATCGAGCGCGAAGTCAACGCGCTGTCGGCCCAGCACGACGCACTCGCTCCGCTGTACTCCGTCAAGCGGCTCTTTGTGCAACGGCGCGCGGTGCCGAAGGTCAAGCCCGAGGAACTCGCCACTTTCGATCCGTCGGCGGCCGAGGCCGAATTGCAACGCCGCTTCGGAGAAAAATTCGGCGAACTCGCTTTCGCTACGCACGTCACGGAATGGCTGAAGGACGAAGTCGCGAACCAGGCGGCGATCGAGATCGCGTTGCGCTACGCAGCCTGGGCCGTCACGACGCCGCAGGGCAAGGCGAAACATGCCGCGGGCATCTTGTTCAAGGTACCCGCGAAGCTCGACATGCAGCAGCTCGTCCCGATGGTGACGACATCCGAGGATGGTTACGAAACTCACGCGATCGACGCGCACCACTTGCGCCGCCGCGAGGGCTTCGCCTTGACCGACAAGGGCACGGATCTCGCCGGTGCGCTCGATCAGGCGAACTACTGCATCTGGTGTCATGAGCAGGGCAAGGATTCGTGCTCGACCGGGCTCAAGGAAAGGGCGCCTTCCCAGGATTTCCGCAAGTCCGTGTTCGGCGTTTCGCTGGCCGGTTGTCCGCTGCAGGAGAAAATCTCGGAGTTCCACCAGCTCAAGTCCCGCGGACAGGCGCTCGCGGCGCTCGCGGTGATCTGCGTCGACAACCCGATGGTCGCCGCGACCGGTCACCGCATCTGCAACGACTGCATGAAGTCGTGCGTCTATCAGAAGCAGGCGCCGGTCAACATTCCAGAGGCCGAGACGCGCACCTTGAAGGACGTGCTCGAACTGCCCTTCGGGTTCGAGATCTATTCGCTGTTGACGCGCTGGAATCCGCTCAATATCCGCAGGCCGGTTCCGCGCGCGCCCACGGGCAAGAAAGTTCTCGTCGTCGGGCTCGGGCCGGCCGGATTCACCGTTGCGCACCATTTGATGAATGACGGTCACGTGATCGTCGGAGTCGACGGCTTGAAGATCGAACCGCTGCCGGCCGAACTTTCCGGCGCGAACGCGCGCGGCGAGCGCTCGCTTTTCCGCCCGATCCGCGACGTGCACGAACTGTCCGAGGATCTCGGCACGCGCGTCATGGCCGGATTCGGCGGCGTGGCGGAGTACGGCATCACCGTGCGCTGGGACAAGAACTTCCTGAAGATGATTCGTCTCCTGCTCGAGCGTCGCAGCGAATTCGCGATGTTCGGCGGAGTGCGCTTCGGCGGGACACTGACCCTGGAAGATGCCTGGGCCTTGGGCTTCGACCACGTCGCGGTCTGCGTCGGCGCGGGCAAGCCGACCGTGCTCGAGATCCCCAATGGACTCGCGCGCGGCGTGCGCGCGGCGTCGGATTTCCTGATGGCGCTGCAGCTCACCGGCGCGGCGAAACCCGACTCGATCGCGAACATGCAAGTGCGCCTGCCGACGCTGGTCATCGGCGGGGGACTCACGGCGGTCGACACCGCGACCGAGACGCTCGCCTACTACGTCGTGCAGGTCGAGAAGTTCCTGGTGCGCTACGAAGTGCTCGCGAAAGAGATCGGCGAGGATGCCGTGCGCGAGACCTGGGACGATCAGGAGCGCGAGATCGGCGAGGAATACCTCGCGCACGCGCGCGCGATCGGCGCGGAACGCGAGCTTGCCGCGCGCGAAGGCCGAGCCGCGCGCATCATCGAACTGTTGCAGAGTTGGGGCGGCGTGACCGTGGCCTATCGGCGCAAGATGATCGAGAGCCCGTCCTACACGCTCAATCACGAGGAAATCGAGAAGGCGCTCGAAGAAGGCATCGTCTTCGCGGAAGGCCTGACGCCGGCGTCGGTCGACATCGACAACTACGGCGCGGTGCGCGGCATGCGCTTCAAGCACGCGAGCGGCGAGAAGTGGCTCGCCGCGCACACGATCTTCGTCGCGGCTGGCACGCAGCCGAACACGGTGCTCGCGCGCGAGGACGCGGCACAGTTCAAGTTGGACGGCAAGTACTTCGCCGCCTGCGACGAGGACGGCAAGCCGGTCAGCCCGCAGCGCTCGACCTCGAAGCCCAAGTCGCCGAACGTGCTGCTTTCGCGCCGCGACGACGGCCGATTCGTCAGCTACTTCGGCGATGTACACCCGTCCTACTTCGGCAACGTCGTGAAGGCGATGGGTTCGGCGAAGCAGGGTTACCCCGTGCTGTCGCGCGTGCTCGGCAAACGCCCGCCGCAGACTGCGGAGTCGGCGAAGCAGTTTTTCGCGCGACTCGCCGACCTGCTCGTCGCGACGGTCTTCAGTGTCGAACGGCTCACTCCGAACATCATCGAGGTGGTGATCCGCGCGCCGCTCGCGGCCAGGAAGTTCCAGCCCGGGCAGTTCTATCGGCTGCAGAACTTCGAAACGCTCGCGCCGATGGCCGCGGGCACGCGCATGCAGATGGAAGGTCTCGCGCTCACGGGTGCCTGGGTCGACAAGGACAAGGGACTGGTCTCGACCATCGTGCTCGAGATGGGCGGCTCATCGGATCTGTGCGCGATCCTCGAGCAGAACGAACCGGTGATCCTGATGGGTCCGACCGGCGCGCCGACCGAGATCGAAGCCGGTGAAACGGTCGTGCTGTGCGGCGGGGGCCTCGGCAACGCCGTGCTCTTCTCGATCGGCCAGGCCTTCCGTGCGGCCGGTTCGAAGGTGCTCTACTTCGCCGGCTACAAGAAGGTGGTCGACCGCTACAAGCTCGACGAGATCGAAAACGCCGCCGACGTGGTGGTCTGGTGCTGCGACGAGCATCCCGGTTTTCAGCCGCGCCGCCCGCAGGATCGCACGTTCACCGGGAACATCGTGCAGGCGATGGATTCGTACGCGAGTGGCCGACTCGGCGCTCCGCTGCTGCGCATGGAAGACGCCGATCGCCTGATCGCGATCGGCTCCGACCGCATGATGGCCGCTGTCGCGCGTGCGCGGCACGACGTGCTCAAGCACCACTTCAAGCCGAATCACGTCGCGATCGGTTCGATCAACTCGCCGATGCAATGCATGATGAAGGAGATCTGCGCGCAGTGCCTTCAGCCGCACAAGGATCCGATTACCGGCGCGACCAGCTGGGTTTTCTCTTGCTTCAATCAAGACCAGCTCCTGGACCAAGTTGACTTCCAAGCCCTGAACGAGCGCCTCAAGCAGAACTCGCTCTCCGAAAAACTGACCGTCAAGTGGATCCGCCACTGCCTGCCCGACCTGCGCAAGCAGCGCGCCCGCGTCTAACGTGCCCGGTAATCCTCCGGCGTTTATTACACGATTCTGACGCCACCAGCGTCCGTTCGATCGGTCCTCTCTCTAGCGGAGGTCCGAAAATGAAGATCGAACGTTGCGAGGAGCTTGGTGCCTGGCACCACGTGATGAACCGCGGACTGGCGCATCGCACGGTGATCGAGAATAGAGCGGATGCGCGATTCTTCCTTGCCCTGATGGCCAAGGCCGTCAGCCGCGGTCTCGTGGAGGTGCACGTCTTCTGCTTGATGACGACGCACTTCCACATGCTCGTGCGCAGCCCGTGCGCACAGCTATCGGAGGCCATGCGGCTGATTCAGAACGCGTACGTGCGCTGGTTCAACCGAACGCGGCAGCGGGATGGGCCACTGTTCCGCGGGAGGTTCTGCTCACGCCGCATTCGCTCGCAGGCGCATTGGGCGAACGTCGTTCGCTACATCGACGAGAATGCCAAGCAGGCCCGGATCGTCGGCGAGTCGGCCCACTACCCTTATTCCAGTCGTCACTACTACTCCCGACAGAACGGGCCCCCGTGGTTGAACCGCGAGGAGGTCGAACGCGAAGTCTGCGAGCGCGAAGGGGTGCGGATCTATTCCCCGGAGCTCTACGACCAGGCGTGGTCACGGGTCGCGTTGGAGCCTGAGCTGGTCGAGCGTCGGCTAGGCAAGGCCCGACTCGCGAGCGATTCTCTCGACGACCTCGTCGGAGGTTCGCCTGCGGCAGTGCTCGAGTGGATGTGTAGGCAGGCACTGCTCGCCGACGGAACAAAACCTGGGTCGCCGGTGGCGTCCTCGACCCACGTCATGGCCTGCATCGATGTCCAAGAGTGCTCCGAGCCCACCTGGCGCATTCGATCGAACTCCCAACTTCGGCGGGGCTGGCCGATCCTTCGAGCCGGACTTTTGCGCACGGCGGCCGGGCTCCTGCATCGGGAAATCGCACCGCTGCTGAACTGCTCGGAGTCCGCAGCCGCCAGGATGGTGGCGACTCACGGCCAGCTGCTCGGGCGGGACGTGGACTATCGGACAAGGGTGACTGGCACGCTTGGGGTGCTCCACCCTTTCCGGCCAGGGGGCCGACCGGTATAGGGCCGGTAATAAACGCCGGTGGATCACCGGGCACCGTGGGGGGGGTGGTACGCCCGACAGGATTCGAACCTGAGACCTTCCGCTTCGGAGGCGGACGCTCTATCCAGCTGAGCTACGGGCGCGCTCGGACCCCCTGGGGGGGGCGGGAGTATAGCGCAGGAGGACTGTTCCCAGGGATCCGGAGAAGTTGGTTACCTGCACCATTTTTGTCGGCTAGCCCTACCATAGTCCCCTACGCTCCGCCTTGCGTCGAGGTCACCCCTTCCTGATGGAGCTTGGTCCGCCCATGAAGCAACACAGCAGCATGGATACTCACTTTTCGTCTCAGCATGGTCCTGGTACGGCGAAGCGCAACGATTACGTTGTGTCGGTGAGGCACACGCACGAACTCTTCGCGCGATTCGCGTCTGTCGGCACGCCGGTTCTCTTGGGCCTGCTCCTCGCGAACACGGTTGGCGCCGGGCCCCAATCTCAATTCCAAGCTCGCGCGAGCCTCGCGAACAGCGCCCCGCAGAGTTGGATTCTCGACCAGGATGGAGATGGATTGGACGACGCGCTCGAACTCGGACAGCAGACCGCCGCCGATCGCGTGGACTCCGACGGCGACGGGTGGAACGACGCGGAGGAATTGGCGCGCGGCACTCTGGCAACTGCCGCGAGCTCACAACCCGCGCTGAATCTTTCTTCCGTGGGTGCTCGCGCGTACATGCGAGGCGGACGATTGCACACGGCTTTTGCCGTGTATTTGCGCGATGGCTCCCTGGCCAACACGAGGCTCGACATCGGGATCTACGCCAACAACAGAATGATTCCGCTTGCGCCCGCGAGCTACAGCCGGCGATCGAGCGTGATCACGGTTCCCACGCACACTGCCGGCGCGCTCGTGACGATCGTCGATGTCGTGCTGCCCAATGCGCCGTTGCTCATGAATGGTTCGATGTCGATCTACGGGACCCTGAAGATCGGCAACGAATTTGTTTCCGCGACCGCGATCAATCTCGTGCTGCGAGACGGCACGCCCAGCGAGTTGATCCAGCCCAGCCAGATAGCGCCCGGTGCCGAACAACAACTCGGTCCGGGCTTGCTCTATCGGCCACTCGGGGGCACGCAGGTCCCGACCCAGTGGTCCTCGGGGGAGATCTGTTTCCAGCACCTGCAGGCCGTCGGATCCCACGGCGCCGTAGTCACCCAAGAAGTCACCACGGCCGCCTGTATTACGGGCTGGGACGGCTACTGCGATGGGGCATCCTGCTCCACCTCGGTGGGCACGACCGTCGACTTGGTCGATCCGGCCGCGCTGATCGGCGGCTGAACGGGTCCGCGCGAACGCTCGCCCTTGTCCCCAAGGCGACCGCCTCCGAACGACCAGGGCATTTAGCCCCCAATTGGGAGGGCCTTTAACCCAGATCCTGCCAGTGGCGCGCCATCCGGCCCTAGCGGTCGATGCCGAGATCTTTCCCTCAGGACGCCTAGTCGGAAAGCGTACGGCATGGCACGCTTTTGGAAGAAGAACCGGTGTCCTCGTGGAACCGTTGGCCCCCCAAATGCGTCCAAGGGATACCGTGGGCCCAACCCATACGGTTCCGGTACGCCCACGCCTCGACTCCATGACGCCCGACCCCGACGCACACCTCGTGCAGGCATGCCAAGCGGCAATGTCCAAAGCTGGACAACCGGGTCTCGAGGGTCCATTCCGGGCGATGTACGAGCTGTACAAGGACCGTGTCTACAACGTGTGCTTTCGCATCTCCGGTAACGCGACCGACGCCCACGATGCGAGCCAAGAGACCTTCGGGATCCTCTTCCGCAAGCTGCCGGACTTCCGCTTTCAGTCGAAGTTTTCGAGCTGGGTGTACCGCATAGCTGTAAACGCCAGCATCGACCTACGGCGGCGTTCGAGGCGCCTGACGTCCCTTGAAGGCATGGGTCCGGATTCGTCGCGCCCGCGTGGCGACGGTATCGGCAGCGCGCGCGACATTCGCGACGAGCGCGCCGAACTTCCGGTGCAAGCGATGACCCGTCAGGAACTCGAGCAGCAGATCCAGGGTGCGATCGATCGGCTTTCGCCGAAGCTGCGCGCGATCACCGTGTTGCGTTACATCGAGGCGCTTTCCTATGAGGAGATCGCCGAGGCACTGCAGGTTTCGCTCGGCACGGTGAAGTCGCGCCTGGCGCGGGCCCATGATTCGCTCGATCGCGAGCTGACGCCGATTCTGGACCGCTACCACGTCGGTGAAGGCGAATGGAGGGCCCAATGAGTTCCGGCCTGCCCATTCGTCCTGATTGCCAGGTGGCGCGCGAATTGCTCGTCGAGCGCATCGGAAGCGCTGGAAATCTGCTCGCATCGCCGCGCGAATTCCATTGTTCGGCGTGCCAAGTCTGGTTCGAGCGATCGCTCGCCCAGGCCCGCGCGCTGAATGCTCTGCCGCGCCGAATCGCGGAACTCCACTCGCTCGACGGCCTGGTCGTCGCCGAGCTGAACGCCGGCTGTCGCCAGGAGCGCGCGGCGGCGGCCTTGACTTCTCTCGAGCGGGTTGACGCTCCCTGCGAGCTCGACCTGCTGGTCAGCGAATACCTCGGTCGCGCGGTCCACGAAGCCCCTCGCGAACTTGATCAACGCGTGGCCAAGGAAATCAGCGCCGGCGCGGGCCTGCGAGCCGAACGTCAGGTCAGCGCACTCGAGCGGCTTGCGGCCCCCGCAGCGCTCGATGCGATCGTCGGCCGGGCGCTGACCCAATCCGCTCGCCCGCACGGCCTGCCCCTGCGCCGCTGGATTGCGGTTGCGGCGACATTGTTCGTCGTCGTCGGCGCCGCCTCGCTCGTGCGTCAGGCCGGTTTGGGCAAGCCCAAGCCCTCCGAATTCCGCGTTGTGCACACCCATTCGGTTGCGAGCCTAGACCCCTTCACCCGCAGCCTGCTGTCGGGGGTCACCGGCGGTGCGATCGAACTCGCCGCCCAGAATAGGGGAACGGCGCGATGAAGTTCGCCTGTTACACACTGCTGGTTTTCACGGCGCTCTTCGCAGCTTGCGAGCGAGTCGACGTACCGGCGAACAAGACCTCGGGCTCCCAGGGACTCGAGGGCGAGAGTGCGAGCCAGTTCGGAGCTCCGCCCGCCACCCAATCGCTGTTCCAGCGCATCGCGAATTCGCGCCAGGTCACGACCTTCCAAGGCGTGCGGCGCGTGGAGTTGTTCGTCGACGAGGGCGCGGTCCAGCACCACAGCGTCTTGCGCGAGCGAGTTTCCGCCGACGGCCATGGCGCCTTCGCGATCGAGTCGTTGGAGCTCATCGAGCCTCCGATGTCCAACTCGCAGCACGCGCTGTTCATCGCGCTGCAGTCACTGCGCCAGGGCATGAATTGGCGTTACCGCGACTTCTCGATCCACGACGTCGGGCTCTTCCTGCAGAACTACCGCGTGACCGACACGGGGGTCTTGGACGTCGTCGCTGGTCATCCAGTGATCGAACTTCTGGTCGAGCGCGTCGACCAGTCCGGCTCGCTCTACACACTCCTGGTGGATTCGGCCACCGGCCTGGTCCTCAAGGCCCACGAGGAGTCGCAGGAGCACGTGCTGATCAGCGAAATGTGCTACGAGTCGCTCGAGCTGGCTCCGGACCTTTCCGGCGTCGTCTGGCACCAGGAGCTGAACAACGAAGAGCCGCTGCCGGCGATCGGCCCGCTCACGGCCACGGTGGGCTTTGAGCCGCTGGTCGCACGAGCGCTTCCGGCCGGTTTCCAACTCCTGGAGCGCACCAGCGTGATCGAGCCCCTGAATAACAGCAAATGGGTGAAGGCCACCTTCACCGACGGGGTCGAGAACCTGTTTTTCCTGCACGGCGGCCCGATCGTTGGCGACAACGGCATCAAGTCGGGCGTGCCCGAGATCGAGGCCGACCTGGTCGAGGTGACCGTGGCCGCCCCCTGGACGGTTGCCCGGGGCAACCTGCGGACCCAGCGCGTGATCGCCCTGGGCAAGGTCAGCGAGGCCGATCTGCTGCACCTGCTGCGTTCGGCGTTGGAGTGATCCAAGCCGGCCGGGGAGCGCCGAAAACCGGCGTCTTTCCGTGTTGAAGCACGCCTGTCGGTTGCGGGGTAGGCTTTCTGCGAGGTGTCACGGAGTGCGATGCCTCCGCACCCCCCAGGAACCCCACCATGATCCCCGATCCCGACGGCAAGCCCTTCTCCGAGTCCTACCTGAACTCGCCCGAGTACCGCGAGCGGCTGATGCGCAAGCTCAACACCCTGATCGCTGTCCTGGAAGTTGCCGCGGCCAAAGTGCGCCGTTCGATGGACAGCCCCGGTGGCGACATCGGGAAGCTCGGTCGCATCCGCAAGAACCTCCAGGACACCCTCGACGTCTGCGTGCGGGCGCGCACCGCCCTTGAAAGCCGCGGGAAGATCTCGGGTGCACTGGCCGACAGCCTCTCGAAAGTCAGCCCGGACCTGGCCCAATCGGCCCGCGCGCTGCACGAAGCCGGTGCCCTGAACGAGCCCAAGAAAGCCCCCAGGTCCAAGGACTGGTCCTCGCCCGCCGAAGCAGCCCGCCTGGCGAAGCAGACGCGAATCCAGCCCGAGGAAGTCTGGACCTGCGACATCGAATTGCTGACCCGCCAGCTGCAGTTCTAGGCGAATCGATCACGGGGCAGAGCCGCTGATCCACCATTCGAGGCTCCACGCGCGCCGATGCGCGCGTGAAGCCTCGAATCGTTGATGAAGGGCTCCTGCTCCGTAATCGATTTGCCGGACCCGCGCTATCCTCGCGGGCGATGTTCAATCAACTGCAACGCCCGTTCCTTTGGGTCGCCCTGCTTTGTTCCTTTGCGCTGCCGGCCGCGGCGCAAGCTCCTCTGCGCGTTTTCTTGCGCGGCGGGCCTAAGACCCACGGACCTGGCGAGCACGACCATCCGGCCTTCGTGGCTGATTGGACGCCGCTCTTGAAGCAACGCGGCGCGACGGTCGAGGGCGCGCTCGAGTTTCCCTCCGCCGAGCAACTCGCGCGCACCGATGTCCTGGTCCTGTACGCCGCGGAAGGCGGCTCGATTCACGGCGCCGATCGCGAGCACCTGCAATCGTTCCTCGCGCGCGGCGGCGGCATCGTCGCGATCCACGACTCGGTCTGCGGCGACGACCCGCAGTGGTTCAAGACCGTGATCGGCGGCGCGTGGGAACACGGCCACGCGAAGTGGGCGACCGGCACCACCGATATGTACGTGCGCGACTTCGAGCATCCGATCACGAAGGGCGTCGCGAACTGGCGCTTCGAGGACGAGCTCTACACCGAGCTGCACATGATGCCGGAGGCGCACGTGCTGATGGCCGGCTTCCAGGACGTGTTCAACATCACGCCGCAGATGTGGACGTACGAGAAGGACAACTACCGCGCCTTCGTCGCGATCGGGGGGCACTACAAGAAGTCGTTCGAGCATGACGCCTGGCGCGTGACGCTCCTGCGCGGGATTGCCTGGGCCGCGAAGCGCGACGCCGACGAGTTGACGACTCCCGCAGAGCGCGCCGCGCTCGCCTATCCCACCGGCGGCCCGCTGCGACCGGACGTGGCGGCGAAAAGTCTGGTCCTGCACGACGGCTTCCAAGCCACGCTCGCCGCCGCGGAGCCGTTGATCGTCAATCCCATTTCTATTGACTGGGATGCGAACGGCCGCATGTGGGTCGCCGAGACACCCGGATATCCCTACAAGCAGGAGTTCAGCAAGATCCCGGCCTACGACACGATCAGCGTGCTCGAGGACACGAACGCGGACGGCGTGATGGACAAGAAGTCCGTCTTCGTCGACGGACTCGATCTGGTGACGAGCTTCGTCTTCCACGAAGACGGCGTGATCGCGCTCGCGGCGCCCAACATCTATCGCTTGCGCGACACCGACGGCGACGGCGCCTGCGACTTGCGCGAGATCGTGTACACGGGCTTCGGTTACGGCGACACGCACGCGGTCATGTCGAACGCGGTCTGGGGGCTCGACGGCTGGATCTACGCGACGCAGGGCTATTCGGGCGGCGGTTCGACCGACGTGCGCAACGTCAGGCCTTGGGGCGAAAAACACTTCGGTCGCATCGGCAACGGCATCTTCCGCTTCAAGCCTGACGGCAGCGCGATCGAAGTCGTGTCGTCGTATGGATCCAACACGTGGGGCCTCGACTTCACGCCCGACGGCGAACTTTTCTTTTCGATGGCGAACGGCGCGCACCTGCGCCACGTCGTCGTGCCCGAGAAGGCGCTGGCGAAAGCGCGTCTGCCCGGCACGGAATCCTGGAGCGACGTGCCCGACCACGACCGTGTTTTTCCGCTCGTCGTGCACAACGAAGAGGCCTATCGCCAGATCGATTTCGTCGGTGGGTTCACCGCGGCGTCAGGTTGCACGGTTTACAACGGGGGAGCATGGCCGGCGGAGTTCAACGGTCGCGTCTATGTCGCCGAGCCGACGGTCAATCTCGTACACGAGGACGTGCTGACGCCGAAGGGCGTGACCTTCACGGCGACGAAGAGCGAAGAGAGAGAATTCATTGCCAGCGCCGATCTGTGGTTCAGGCCCGTGCACATGCGCGTCGGGCCAGATGGCGCGATGTACGTGCTCGATTTCTACAACCAGGCCGTCGTGCACAACGACACGCGCGGTCCGGAACATGGTCCGACGAACGCGGCGGTACGGCCGGACCGAGATCGCTTCCACGGTCGGATCTGGCGCGTGCAGCACAAGTCGGCGGTCAATGTTGCGAGCAAGCCGCTCGCGCCGCTCGACGGACCGCAATGGGTCGAAGCGCTCGCGTCGCCGAATGGCTGGACGCGTGGGACGGCGCTGCGGCTGATTTGTGAGAGCAAGGAGAAAGGAACGCAGCGTGCCCTGATCCAGCTGGCGGAGTCGGAGGCGAAATCTGCGGCGCGCATCGCGGCGCTGTGGGCGCTCGCGCGGCGTGGCAGAATCACCAGCGAACTCGTCAAGCGCGGCTTGAACGATGCCGACTTGGCACTGCGTGGGAATGCCCTGACGATTGCGGCGGAATTCGGGTTGGCGAACGAGCTTCGTGACGAGCTTTGCTCAAGAGCGGCCGACAGCGGCCCGCGCGTCCGCGTTCAGGCGTTGCAGGCCTTGGGACACGCCGGAATAGAAAACTATCCGTGGTCAGGAATCGACACGCTCTACTCGCTAAAGGACACGTGGACGCGGTCCCTGGTTCTCTCACTGGCGGCCCGCGATCCGCTCGGCTCCTACTACGGGTCCATGTTCCCGCCTAGCTTCGAGAACGTGCTCGATTTCAAGATCGAGCTGGCTGGCGTGATCGGAAGGAGCAACGACACCAAGTTGGCTGCGCAGCTCGTGTGCGCGTTGGCCGACAGGGAACAGAAGTCCGCCGAAGCACGAGCGGTACTCGATCGCCTGTGGCGCGATCGCAAGGGCGATGCGATACCAGAGTCGACGCCCGAGTTGCGCGCCGCGCTAGCCAAGTTGGTCGCTTCGCCCGATTTCGAACTCGCCGGCAGCGCATTGAAATTCGCCTCGCGCTGGGATACGGGCGGCGAGCTCGAGAGGGAGATCGGTGCGCTCGCCGATCGCCTCGAGCATGAGGCGGGCGACTCGGCGGCGGACACGAATCGGCGAATGACTTGCCTGCGAGCGCTCTTCGGTATCGCCGAACGGCGCCCGCGCGCTATCGCGATCGCAGACGCGCTGCTCGTGTTCGAGACCGATCCGAAGATCCAACTCGTCGTGATCGACGAGCTCAGTCGCAGTGGTGATGACGCGGTGGCCCCTGTTCTTGCGCGGGGATACAGGGCGATGTCGGCTCAAGGGCGCGAGCAGGCATTCCTTGCAATCGTACGGCGCGCGAAATGGGTTGAACCGCTGCTCGTCGAAGTCGAAGCCGGCCGCATCGCGCCGAACGATCTTGGGCCGCTGCGTCTTTCCCAATTGAAGAATCACGCCGACGAGAATGTCGCGAAGCGCGCGCGCTCGGTTCTCGAGAAGATCCAAGG
>JANMRV010000627.1:0-3799 GCA_031388685.1 Planctomycetota bacterium | reverse complement strand
CTACGTGCCGGCCGAGGACAACTCGAGCGAGCGCCATCCGCTGGGCACGATCCCGGTCGATTCGATCTACTCGCCGGTGAATCGCGTGCGCTACTCGATCGAAGCCACGCGCGTCGGCAAGTTCACGAACTTCGACCGTCTGATCCTGGAGATCTGGACCGACGGCACGATCAGTCCGGCACTGGCCCTGGTCGAGTCGGCCAAGATCTATCGCAAGCACTTGAATCCATTCGTGCTCTACGAGACCAGCCGCGACGAACGGCCGCAGGCCGAGGATCCCGCGGTCTCGACCTTGCACGAGCGCAGTCCCGAGACGAACAAGCTTTCCAGCGTGCTGGCCCGGCCGATCTCCGACCTCGAACTCTCGGTGCGCGCCAAGAACTGCCTCGACGGCGCCAACGTGCAGACCCTGAAGGATCTCGTCACTCTTTCCGAGACCGACGTGATGAACCTGAAGAACCTGGGCAAGACCAGCCTGACCGAAATCAAGGCCAAGCTCGCCGAGTGCGGACTGTCGCTGGGTATGACCGTCTGACTCTTTGCCGCGCTGCGCAAGCGGACGGCAAAATCATCCCGACCAGAAACTAGAGCGAACATGCGACACAGACTTGCTGGCAATCACCTAGGGCGTACCAGCGCCCACCGCACCGCCATGGCGCGCAACATGGCCGTGTCGCTGATCGACCACGAGCGCATCATCACGACGGTTCAGAAGGCCAAGAACGTCAAGCCTTTCGTCGAGAAGCTGATCACCCTGTCGAAGGAGCCCTCTGTCGCGCATCGCCGCATGGCGTTCGCGCGCCTGCGCAGCGACGACGCGGTGAAGAAGCTCTTCGACGTGCTCGGGCCGCGCTTCGCCGCGCGTCCGGGCGGCTATTGCCGGATCCTGAAGCTCTCCAAGCCCAGGCTTGGGGACAACGGCACGCGCGCGATCCTCGAACTCGTCGAGCGCACGCCCAAGGCGGCCGAACCCGCCGTCGAAGCGTAGCAGCGAGCCGGGCACGAGAAAGAAGCTGCCGGCCTGCTCCAGCCCTGCGCGCGCCCGCGCGCAGGGCTGGAGCAGGCCGGCAGCTTCTTTCTCGTGCCCGGCTCGCTGCTAGAACTTCGCCAGTCGGACGCGACTCTTGCCGAGCAGGCGATCGACTTGTGCGGCGAGTTCCGCGTTGATCTCGACGCGCGTATCGACGACGCGCACCTGGCGCACGTAACCGTCGTCGCCGGTGACCATCAGGAACAGCGGCCGCTTGCCCGGATGCCTGAGCAGCGTGCTGCGCAATTCCGGGAGCAGCGCTGAGTCCTCCGGCGCGAGCTGGACGACGAGCCCGCCCTCGAAGCGTTTGAGCGCGTCCTCGACGGTCATCAATTCCTCGAGGATCAGCGCCGGCTCCTCGCCGCGTTCGTCGAGCTTGCCGCGCGCGAGCACGACGGTGTCGTCAGCCAGCAGGTGCTTGTACTGATCAAAGGTGCGCGGGAAGACCGTGACTTGCACATTGCCGTCCAGATCCTCGAGCCGGAAGCGCGCCATCTTCTTGCCGGCGTAAGTTCCGCTCTTCACCACGGTCTGCGCCAGACCGACGATCAGGCCGGCGATCAGAATCTCCGATCCAGGCGCGCGCGAGCCCAGCTCCGGCGTGCGCGTGCTCGACAAGAGCGCGAACAAGCCGGCGCGCTCTTCGAGCGGGTGGCCCGAAAGGTAGAAGCCCAGCGCGTCGTGCTCGGCGCGCAACGTCTCCGCGCGTCCGAAGGCCTTGCTGTCGTCGATTCCATCATCGGGAGTCGCGCTCGCGTTGCGGCCGGCCTTGGCCTTCGGCGCGGCGTCGAACAGCGAGCTCTGGCCGGCGCGGCGGTCGGCCGCGGCACGCTGCGACTCGCTCATGCCCGCTTCGAGCGCAGCCAGGATCGCCCCGCGATTGTGGCCGGTGTAGTCGAACGCGCCGGCCTTGATCACCGCTTCCCAGGTCAGCTTGGTGACTTCCTGCGGATCGGAGCGCGCGCACAATTCGTGCATGCCGTAGGGCAGACTTGCCTGCGCCAATGCATCGCGGGCAGCGAGCAGCGCGAGCACGGCCTTCTGCCCGGTGCCCTTGATCGCGCCCAGTCCGAAGCGGATCGCATCGCCCTCGGGCTCGAATTCCCAGCCCGAGATGCGAATGTCGGGCGGCAGCAGCTTCACGCCGGACTTGCGCGCGGCGTCGAGCAATTCCTTGACCTTGTCGGAGTTGCCCATTTCGCAGGAGAAGTTCGCCGCCAGGAACTCCGCGCGGAAATTGGCCTTGAGATAGGCCGTCTGGTACGTGATCAGCGCGTAGGCGGTCGAGTGCGACTTGTTGAAGCCGTAGCCGCCGAACTTGACGATGTTGTCCCAGATCTCGCGCGCGACCGATTCGCTGGCGCCGCGGCCGCTCGCGCCGGCCACGAATTGCTCGGCGTACTTGGCCATGATTTCGGGCTTCTTCTTGCCCATGGCCTTGCGCAGATTGTCGGCCTCGTTCAAGGAGAAGCCGGCCAGCGCGCTGGAGATCAACATGACCTGCTCCTGGTAGACCAGGCAGCCGTACGTGTCGCGCAGGATCGGCTCGAGCAGCGCGTGCTGGTAGACGATCTTCTCTTTGCCGTGCTTGCGGTCGGTGAACATGTCGACCATGCCCGACTCGAGCGGACCCGGCCGATACAGCGCGAGCACGGCGATCAGATCCTCGAAAACGTCGGGCTTGAGCCGGCTGAGCAGCTTGCGCATGCCCTCGGATTCGAGCTGGAAAACAGCCGCCGTGTCGCCGGCGGTCAGCATGCGATAGGTGGCCGGATCGTTCTCCGGCAGCCGGTCGAGGTCGGGCGGGGTGCCGCCGCGCTTCTTGATGTTCGCCAACGCGCGATCGAGGATCGTCAGCGTGCGCAGGCCCAGGTAGTCCAGCTTGACCAGGCCCAGGTCCTCGAGCTGCGGCGCCGGCCACTGGGTCACGATGTCGTCGCCGTGCTTGGCCAGCGGCACGTATTCGACGATCGGGCGGTCGGAAATCACGACACCCGCCGCGTGCGTGGAAATGTGGCGGGCCATGCCTTCCAGGCGCGTCGAGAGCTCGAAGATCTCGCGATAGGCGGGATTTTCGTCGCGCGCCGCGGCCAGATCGCGATCGGTCTTCAACGCCTCGGCCAGCGTCGGCGCGTTGGGGCCGGTCGGAATCTTCTTGGTCAGGCGATCGACTTCCGCGAGCGGCAGATCGAGCACCCTGGCCACGTCGCGCACGACGGTGCGCGAGGCCATCGTCCCGAAGGTCACGATCTGCGCGACGTGGTCCGAACCGTAACGCGTGCGCGTGTACTCGAGCACGCGCTCGCGGCCCTCCTTGCAGAAGTCGATGTCGATGTCGGGCATCGACACGCGCGCCGAGTTGAGGAAGCGTTCGAACAGGAGGTCGTACTTCAGCGGATCGACCTTGGTGATCCCAAGCAGGTACGCGACGATCGAGCCGGCGGCCGAACCGCGGCCGGGGCCGACGGGAATTCCGTTCTCGCGCGACCAGCGGATCAGGTCCCAGACGATCAGGAAGTAGGAGACGAAGCCGAGCTCGCCGATCACGCCCTTCTCGTGCTCGAGGCGCTGGCGGGCCGCCGCGTGGTCGGCGCCGTACGCCCGCGCGAAGCCTTCCTCGAGAAGCCGGTCGAAGAGCGCCCCGGCGGTCTCCGCCGGACCGCCTCCGCTCGGGGGATCGGGTTGGAAGACGGGCAGGCGGTATTTGCCGAACTCGATCGACAGGTCGACCTGCTCGGCGACGTCCAGGGTCGCGCGGACCGCCCCCTC
>JANMRV010000575.1:0-2079 GCA_031388685.1 Planctomycetota bacterium | reverse complement strand
CTACCGTGGCGTCGAGCACTGCGACGGCGTGATCGACGTGCTGGTCAACAACGCCGGCATCTTCGACGTGCAGCCCTTCGAGGATCAGTCGGTCGCCGGCTGGCGGCGAATGCTCGACGTGAACCTCACCGGGCCGTTCCTGGTGACCCGCGAGACGATCGATGCGCTCAAGGCGTCGCCGCGCGCGCACATTTTCAACATCGCTTCGGTGGCGGCCCAGCGCGGTTTCGCCGGCGGCAGCGCTTATTGTGCCTCCAAGTACGGCCTGCGCGGCTTCAGCGACGCGCTGCGCATCGACCTTGCGCCGCGCAAGATCCGCGTCTCGACGATCTATCCCGGTCCGACCGATACGGCGATCTTCGACCGCGTGCCCGGGAATTGGGATCGTTCGAAGATGATCAAGCCGGAAGCCGTCGCGGAAGTCGTGCTGAATGCTTACGACGCGCCCGCCGACCGCAACGTCGATGACATCAACGTCGGGAGCCAGGCTCCTTCCTGAACTCTTGCCGCGAAGCGCTCCCACAGCGCCATTGCCGGTGCAGCTTCACGTGGCCGTTGCTCACACAGCGCCGTTGGGTGGACGCAACAGTTTGGGATGGTGTCTGGCTCCTACTGAATCGAATTCACGAACGACATGAATTCGAGCCTGGTCTTCGAGTCGCTCTGGAACGACCCGCGCAGGCACGACGTCATCGTCGATGAATTCTGCTTTTGCACGCCGCGCATCATCATGCACAGGTGCTTGCCGTCCGCGACGACGCCGACGCCCTTGGGCTTGAGGATGGTCTCGATCGCCTCGGCGATCTGGACCGTCAGGCGCTCCTGAACTTGCAGGCGGCGCGAGAAGACATCGACGATGCGCGGGATTTTCGAGAGCCCGATGATCTTGCCGTCGGGGATGTAGCCGACATGAATGCGGCCGTAGAACGGCAGCAGGTGGTGCTCGCACAGGCTGTAGAACTCGATGTCCTTCACCAGGATCATCTCGGAGATGTCCTCCTTGAAGACCCCGTGGCCGACGACCTCGTCGACCGTATGGCGCATGCCCGCGGTCAATTCCCGAAGCGAGCGGGCGACACGCTCGGGCGTGCGAGCGAGCCCCTCGCGCTCAGGGTCTTCCCCAAGTTCCAGCAACAGCTGGCGGATCAGGTCGATCGGTGGGGTCGCGCCGGCCCCATGTAGTCCACGTAGTTGTTGCGGCTCTCGCGCACGCGAATCCGGTGAAGTCGACATCCTTCGTGGGCCTCGAGACTGGGTTCGAGCTCGCGCCAAAAAGCGCGGGCAATGTTTTCGGCGGTCGGGATGACGTCCCGCAGGAAGGGAACGTCGTGGTTCAGGTGCAGGTGGTCGACCTTGGCGATCAGCTTGTCGAGCACGAGCACGCGCAGGCGATTCAGGTCCATGACCATGCCGCTCTCGACGTCAAGGTCGCCGCGCACGGTGACCTCGACGATCCAGTTGTGGCCATGACCGTGTTCGTTGTTGCAGATCCCGTAGATGCGCCGATTCTCCTCGGGCGTCCAGGCAGGATTGTGGAGCCGATGGCTGGCGGCGAATTCCTGGACGTGGGTGATCTCGACGATGTCGGCGGGCATGGTGCTGTGCTGGCAGTGGGAAGCTCGCGGAAGGTTCGCGACGGTGCGCCAAGATAGCTCGCTCGCCCTCCAGGAGCCCCACGTTCCGGTGGCCAAGCTGAACGGCTGCGCACCCAACAAAAACCGTACGCCGCCGAACGCAGTTCCATATTTTTTCTGTCATGCGCTACCTAAGCCCTATGTTTTGAATAGTTTACGGCAAATCTGTCCTGTGCGAGATTCTCGCGAAGGCCCATCGCTCGGGGCTGGGTTCCGGCTAGAGACCTGCATACGGCCCAGGTGGGCCGGAAGGAGACTCAAATGACCCAGGCACTTCGAACTCAGGTGGATGCACAATGCTCGCTGCCCCTCGTTCGGGCGATCGCGCGGGAAGTCCGCGACCGGACCGAGCTGCTCGAGTCACTCGAGGCGCGAGCCGCCAGCGGCGAACGCGGGCCGCGGATCGAATCAGAACTCTCCCTCCAACGGCGCGAGCTGCGCGCCT
>JANMRV010000571.1:0-11050 GCA_031388685.1 Planctomycetota bacterium | reverse complement strand
GGCTTTCAGCGCTTCGTCGTCCCTGTCCACGATGACCGCGTGAAGACGTTGTTCGAGGGCCGCATTGATGGCCGCTTCCAATCCGGCGGGCACCTTAATCTGGCGTGCGAGTAGGCCCGTGATGCCGTTCAGTTCGGCCGGCTCTCCCAGTGATCCGGGCGCCACACCGTCGATGAGCGCCTGGCCCATGATCAGGACGTTGCGCGTGCCGGCAGCCACGCCGTCGTGCTCAGCCTGTACGCGGAGAAGCGCCTCGAGGCGGCCCTCCAGGTGGTCCAGCGCGCGTGTGTCTTCGTGCCGTGCCGTTTCGTACGTCCGAACTTCGTTTTGTACGCGGGCGAGCAGGCCGGTCAATCGTATCGGCTTCTTCCGCTTCCGGCCCGCGGACAAGTTGATCGAGGAGCTGCGCGAGATTTTGGCGCGCTACAAGGACGTCGGAACGTTCATTTTCGACGACGACCTGTTCACGCAGAACGCCGAGCACGCGATCTAGATCTGCAAGGCCTATGAAGAGAGCGGGATCACGGTGCCCTTCGTGGTCAACAGCCATGTCAAGCAATTGGATCCGCGCGTCGCCGAAGCGCTGGCGCGCGCCGGTTGCCGCATCCTGAAGCTCGGCATCGAATCGGGCTCGCCGCGCGTGCGCAAGGACATCCTGCAGCGCTTCATGTCCAACAAGGACGTGCTCTCGACCGTCGAGTCGGCGGAAAAGTTCGGGCTGCACACTTCGGGCTTCGTGATGGTCGGCCTGCCCTACGAGACGCACGCCGAGCGCTGGGAGACGGTCGACCTGCTCGCGCAATCGGGCATCGGCCGCTATCGCACTTCGCTGTTCTTTCCTTTCCCCGGCACGGAGAGTTATCGCCTCTCGGTCGAAGGCGGTTTCATCACGCCCGCGACCGAGATCACGCTGACGAATTTCACCGATTCGTCGTGCCTGAACTTCGGCGAGGAAGAGAACCTGTTCATCGACAAACTCGCGACCTGCATGCCGTGGTTCGTGAACAGCCGCATGGATCGGTTCCGCAAGGCGCCGGCGGCAGCGCGCTATCAGCCGCTGGTTTGCGACGTGCTGGCGATGGACGCTGCTGCCTGGGCCTTGTTCAAGCCGCAAGTGCGCGGCATTGACGAGGAGTACGCCCGCGCGGCGACCCGCGCCGAGGAGTTGCACTACGCGATCCGCTACAACGCGTTCATGGGCGTGCGCTCCGATTATTATCTGGCCGAGGAAGTCGGCATCGAATGGAGCACGGCTGCCGCCAAGCCGGTTCCCGACCGTCTGCGAGAACTCGCCCTGGCGGCCGCGGCGAGCGAGGTGTGCTGAAAGCATGAGTATCAAGCTGCCCGATTTCGCCGGCCTGCGCGTGGCCGTAGCCGGCGACGTGATCTGCGACCGTTACATGGTTTGCGAGCCAAAGTCGCTGTCGCGCGAAGCGCCGGTCATGGTGCTGCGCCATGTCGAAGAGCGCGTGCGCGCCGGCGGCGCGGGCAATGTGGCCAGGAATCTCGCGGCGCTCGGCGCCACGACGACGTTGTTCGGCGTGGTCGGCCGCGACGTGGCCGGGCGCGAGCTGCGCATCGAACTCGAGCACGATCTCGTCGGCGTCGAGAGCCTGACCAGCGTGGCGGGCTGGACCACGCCGACCAAGACGCGCGTCGTCGCCGCCGAGCCGCGCAGAAACGTGCAGCAGGTGCTGCGCATCGATACGGAACCGGCCGAAGCCGCCCCGGAAGAAGTGCGCGCGGATGTGCGCGCGCGATTGCGCGCGGCGCTCGCCAATATCGATCTGTTGGTGTTGTCGGATTACGACTACGGCTTCGTCGATCGCGAGCTGGGCAAGCTCGCGCGCGAATTCAAGGATGCGGGCCGTGTCGTCGTGCTCGATCCGCGCCAGCGCTTCGAAGGCTTTGAAGGGCTGACGGCGCTGACGCCGAACGTCGAGGAACTGGCGCGCTTCGCGCAGGTTCCACCCGAACGTCTGACGAAGACCAGCGATCTCGAAGCCGCGGCGACCAGTGTGCTTGCACGCTGCGGCGCGCGCTGGATGCTCGTGACGCGCGGCAACAACGGCATGGCGCTGTTCGGCGAAGGCGTGCCGCACGGCGGTTGGGCCATCGAAGCCTCGGGCTCGGGCAACGTGACCGACGTCACGGGCGCCGGCGATACTGCGGCGGCGGTCTTCGCGCTTGCACTGGCGCGTGGAGTCGAAGCGCCGCGTGCGATGCTCTTCGCCAACGCGGCTTCGGGTGTGGTCGTGATGGAGAGCGGTGCGGCGACGTGTTCGCCGCAGGCCTTGCGCGAGGCGCTCAAGAGCGCGCCGCCGCTGACGCCGTTGGCCACGAGCGCGCGGACGTGAGTCGCGTGTTGTGGACGCGCGACGAACTCGCGCGCGAACTCGAGGTCAGGCGGGCGGGCGGCAAGCTGCGCGTGGTGCTGGCCAATGGGTGTTTCGACCTGCTCCACGTCGGCCACGTGCGCTACCTCGAGGACGCGAAGAGCCGCGGCGATCTCCTGGTCGTCGCTCTGAACACCGACGCCAGCGTGCGAGCGATCAAGGGCGCGGGCCGTCCGCTGATTCCGCTCGAAGAGCGCGCCGAACTCGTCGGCGCCCTGCGCGCGGTCGACTATGTCACGTGCTTCGACGAACCGACGCTCGAGGCGACGTTGCGCAGCCTGAAGCCTGACGTGCATGCCAAGGGCAGCGACTACACCATCGAGAACGTGCCCGAGGGCGCAATCGATCGCGAGCTTTGCATCGAGATCGCGATCTGCGGCGATCCGAAGGATCATTCGTCGACGGAACTGGTGGCGCGGCGAGCGCGATGAGTTCGGAGGAATTCACGGCGCGACCGCTTCGTGCGTGGCATCTCGCTTTGTGGTTCGTGGCCGCGACTGCGAGCACCATGTGCGGAATTGGCGGCGGACTTTTTGCCGTTCCGATCCTGCATTTCCTGCTCGGTCTGCCGCTGAAGTTGGCGACGCCGACTTCACTGGTCGCGGTGTTTGCGATGACGCTCGCGGGCACACTCGCAGAGCTATTCTCGCCGGGCAACGCGATTCAATGGCCTGTGGTCGGCCTGTTGTGCCTCGGAGGGATGGTCGGCGCCGCAATCGGGCAGCGCGTGTCGACGCGCATCAATCCGCGCACGCTGAGTTGGATCTTTGCGATTGCGTTGTGTGGCGGCGGCGTGCGCGTGTTGATGAGTTCGCAGGGCAGCGGACTTGAAGCCGCGAGCGCAATCGTCACGCTCGACGTTGCCTCCGCGCTTTGGATCATCGCCGCCGGATTCGCAGGCGGCTTCGTCGCGCCGCTGCTGGGTGTCGGCGGGGGACTGATCGTCGTCCCGGCGCTCTTCCTAGGCGTGTCCGGCATGAGCTATCTGGCCGCGCGCGCTTGCTCGACCGCGATGTCGGTCGCGAATTCAGCTCAATTGACTTGGCTGAACCTGCGCGGCGACCGCGTGCATCGCCCAAGCGTTCTGCCCTTCGCCGTCGTCGCCGTGCTCGGCGCCGTGCTCGGTATCGCGCTTGTCCACCAGCCCGCTTGGTCCCACGCCGCGCGCCTCTTGATGGGCGTCATGATGCTCGCCATCTCCGCGAAGTTCGCCTGGCGCGGCTGGCGCGCGGCGTAACCGGTCGCGGTACCAGTTACGGCGGAGTTACGGTACCAGGCTCGACTCCGAGTTCGGGCGCGTGACGTCAACTGCTGCCGGCCCGGGCGATGCGCGCCAGACGCCAAATTCGAACCTGGCGGCCGATCTGGTATCGAATCCACGTCATCCGCTACAATTTGCCCGTGGACTACTCGAAGATTATCAGCATTGAGCCCGGCAAGCGCGGCGGGAAGCCTTGCATTCGTGGCCTGCGGATCACCGTCTACGACGTCCTTGAGTATTTGGCCTCAGGGATGACTGAAGACCAAATTCTCGCAGACTTCCCCGACCTTCAGCGTGATGACATCCGCGCGTGCCTCGCGTTCGCCGCGGACAGCGAACGGCGGTTGATGGGCAAGACCGCGTGAAGCTGTTGCTCGACCAAAACCTTTCACCTAGGTTGGTCGCGCAACTCGCTGGAAGCTATCCCGACATCGCGCATGTCAGGGACTTCGGACTGGCCATGGCTGACGATGCCCTCGTGTGGGAGTACGCGAAGACGAATGGTTTCGCAATCCTTTCGAAGGATGCCGACTTTCACCAGCGGAGCTTTCTGCTTGGACACCCTCCGAAGGTCGTCTGGATCCGCCTCGGCAATTGCTCGACCGCGGATGTGCTACGGCTCATGCAGGACCGTCTGCAACATGTGGAGGAATTTGGGGCACACCAGGTCGCTGCGTTCCTGATCCTGCCGTGAAGCGGGGCACGTTGCACAGCTTCGGTAGCGCCTACCTGGCCTGGCTTCGACGGCGGGGAGGGGCAACGAGGATACGCTAGCAGGCTCGGCCTCTACACTTTGCGCGCGACGAGAGCGATGCGGTCGCAGGCGGTTGCGCTCAGGCCCACGAAGTCAAAGCTTCTGGCTCTGCGGCCCGCTACGCGTACAAGCCGCGCAGGCGGTGCGCTTTGGCGAGTCGCTCGACGGCGACCATGCTCGCGGCGAGGTGCAGGCGGACTTTCTTATCGGCGCTTGCGGCGATCACGGACTGCCAGGATTCCACGAGGAAACGCTTCTGGTGTTGGTGCACCAGTCCGTCGCTCCACTGCTCGCCGGTGCGATTTTGCACCCACTCGAAGTAGTTGACGAGGATGCCGCCGGAGTTGGCCAGGATCGAGGGGATCACCGGAATACAGCGGCCTTCGAGGATGCGATCCGCGACTGAGGTCACCGCGCCGTTCGCACCTTCGATCACGAGCTTCGTCTTCAGCTTGTCCGCGTTGCGTTGCGTGATCACGTTGCCGACCGCGCAGGGCGCGAGCACGTCGCAATCCTGCAGCAGAAGTTCTTCGTTCGACATGCGCTCGAAGTCGCCCTTCGCGTCGCGCAGGTTGCCGTGGCGCTTGCGATGTTCATTCAGCGCGCGCACTTCGAGCCCGTTCGCGTTGTACAGGCCGCCGAAGAAGTCCGACACGCCGACGACGCGCCAGTCGTCCTCGACGAGGCCCAGCGCGAGATTGCCGCCGACTGAACCGGCGCCTTGCACGATAGCGCGAAGTCCGCCGCGATCGCTGCCGAGCTTGAACTCTTCGCGCGCGAGATCGAGCACGACGCGCATGCCGCGCGCGATCGAATCCAGGTGTCCGCGTGATCCACCGAGCACCGTCGGCTTGCCCAGGCCCACGGCGTTGGTGGTGTGGCGCTCGTGCATCGACACGACGTCCATCATCCAGGCCATGTACTGTTCGTCGGCACTCTTGTCGGGAATGAACACGTCGCGTTCGGGGCCGATCACGTCGAGCAGGCTCGACGTGTAGCGCCGAACTGCTTGTTCGATCACAGCCGCGGAGTGCTTCTCGCGATCGATGCGAATCCCGCCCGCGGCACCGCCGAACGGAATGTTCGCCAGCGCGCACTTCCAGGTCGTCCAACCGGCCAGCGCGCGCAACTCGTCGATGCGCAGATCGCCGGACACGCGGAACGGACCGACGTAAGGCCCCAGCCCCATGTTGTGCTGCACGCGCCAGCCGTCGAAGACGCCCAGCGCGCCGTCGCCGAGTCGCACGGGAATCGAAACATTCACTTCGCGATCGGGCTTGCGCAGGATCGCGTAGAGATCGTGTTCGATCAGCAGGCGTTCGGCCGCCTCGTCGAACAGGCTCATCATCGTCGCAAAGGGAGTCTCTTCGTCGAACGAAGGTTGACTCGACAGCGGTGTGTCGCTTGAGCGCGCGGTCATGGTCGTGCTCGGTTACGCGTACGTGCCGCGCAGCTTGTACACCTCGGCCACGCGGCCGACGGCGACGATGTAGGCGCCGATGCGCAGCGAAGTCTTGTACTGCGTCGCAGTCGCGTCCACGCTCTTCCACGAGTCGACCATGATGCGCTCGAGGCGCGTGTTGACTTCTTCTTCCGTCCAGAAGAAGCCGGCACGGTCCTGCACCCATTCGAAGTACGAAACCGTGACACCGCCGGCATTGGCGAGAATGTCCGGCACGACCAGAATGCCCTTCTTTTCCAGGATCTTGTCGGCGTTGGCGGTGGTCGGACCGTTGGCGCCTTCGATGATCACCTTGGCCTTGATGCGCTCGGCATTCTCCGAGGTGATCTGATTTTCGACCGCAGCGGGAACCAGCACGTCGCAGGGCAGTTCGAGCTGCTCGGCCGCGCTGATCGGCTTGGCCTTCGGATAGCCGGCGAGCTTCTTGTTGGCCTTCAGGTAGGCGAGCACCTCCGGCATGTCGAGACCCTTCTCGTTGTAGATCGCGCCGAACATGTCGCTGATGCTGACGATCTTGTGCCCCTGACGCTGCATCAACATCGCGCCGATGCCGCCGACGTTGCCCGAGCCTTGCACGACGACCGAGGTCTGCTCGGGGTGCATGCCGAGTTTCTTGAGCGCTTCGCGGGCGATGATCATCACGCCGCGGCCGGTCGCTTCCGCGCGACCCTTCGATCCGCCCAGCGCGATCGGCTTGCCGGTGACGACCGCGGTCGTGGTGCGGCGCACGTGCATCGAGTACGTGTCCATCAACCAGGCCATCGTCTGCTCGTTCGTGTTGACGTCCGGTGCGGGCACGTCGCGATCGGGGCCGAGGATGTCGAGGATGCCGGTCGTGTAGCGGCGCGTGAGCCGCTCCAACTCGCCCTGGCTCATCTCGGAAGGCGTGCAGATCACGCCGCCCTTGCCGCCGCCGAACGGCAGGTCGACGACCGCGCACTTCCAAGTCATCCAGGCCGCCAGCGCGCGCACTTCGTCGAGGTTGACGTCGGGCGCGAAGCGGATGCCGCCCTTGCACGGGCCGCGCGAGAAGTTGTGCTGCACGCGGTAGCCGATGAAGACGCGCATCGTTCCGTTGTCCATCTTGATCGGGATCGCGACGGTCAGCTCGCGGTCGGGCGTGCGCAGCACGTCGCGCAGGCCCTGGTCGAGACCGAGGTGGTCGGCGGCGACGTTGAAGCGCTCGGCCATGGCCTCGAATGGATTGAACTCTTTGGAGTGCGCTTCGCTGGAACTGACTGCCGTGCCGGTGGACATGACGAAAGACGGCACCGGGAACCCGGCTCTGGGCCGGATCGGGCGCCGCAAGGCGATTGGAATGGGGGTTGGTCCCCACCTCCAAGGGGCCCGCGGGGGCCCTGACTTGGAAGTGCAGGGGGTGAGTATTGGATCGGCAGCCCCGCGCTTTCGGAACCCCCGCGGGGCTTTTTGGCGGGGGAGTCGGGTCCGAATCCCGGCGCCGGGGGTTGACCAGGGCGGCGAATACCGCCGTAGGTGCTGGTGTTGCAATAGGTTATGCGCAAATGACTGGATTGGCCCCGACGCTTGCGCGGGCGCAGCGTCCGCTTGAGGATCAGCGCCCTAATGGCCGGTCGCCCAGCGAATTCCGCCCGCGGGCAGCTTCTTGGCGACGAACCGGCGACCCGCGAACTCAGCGGCGGCCTGCGCGCCGAGCTTGGTGATCCTGCTTCGGCGCCCGCGGAATTCCTCGATCGTGTCTTCGCGCTAGAGCCCGCTGCGTGGCTGCGGCGCATGCCGGGGCGCGAGACCTTTGCCCACGGCGAAGGGATCGTACTCAAGCGCTACCGCGGCGATCTGTGGAACGAGTGGTGGCACGATTGGGCAAGACTTGGAGCCTGCCGTTCGCCGGCTCGCCGCGAGAGCGAGAACCTTGCGGCGCTGCGAGCGTTGGGCCTGTGCGTTCCCGCTCCGCTCGCCTGGAGCGAAGAGGCCTCGGCGCGCACGGCGCCGCTTTTCGCCACGGGGCGCAGCGCGGTGGCGATGGAACTCTTGGCGCACAGCGAACATTTGCGTCAATGCCTCGCGCGCTCCGCGCCAAAGGAAGTGTGCGCCTGGATCCTTCCGCTCGCGCGCATGGTGGCGCGACTTCATCGCGGACACTGGTTTCATCGCGATCTGTACCTGCAGCACTTCGCCGTGCTCGATGTCGCGGATCGCAGGCTCGCGCTGCTCGACTGCGGCCGCGCACGCCGCATCGAGCCCGTGCCGCTGCGCTGGATCGTGAAGGATCTCGCTCAACTCCTGCACTCCTGCCCGACCAATATTCCTGCGCGCGTGCAACTGCGCTGGCTGGTGCTCTATGCTCGCGAGCGCGCTCCGCGCGGCACGCTCGAATTGCGATCGCTCGCCGGCCTGGTGCTCGCCAAACAACGCCGCATGCGTGCCCACCGACCCAGACATCTCGATCCGCGCACGGCGAACGCCGACGGAAGTGAGCGATGAAATCGGTCGCGCTTCGGCATCTCTACATTCGCGCGCCCAATTGGGTCGGCGATCTGGTCATGGCGACACCGATGCTGCACGCGGCAGTCGAGTCGGCGAACTTCGAGCGCGTGACCATCGGCGTGCGCTCGCATCTGGCGGCGGTGCTAAGCAGCGGGCAACTCGAGCGGCATGTCTCGGGCTTCGCGAACAGTCAAGAAGAGGCGGCATTGCTCGCGCGTCTCGCGCCGGACGCGGCTTTGCTGCTCTCGAACTCCTTCGGGGCCGCATGGCGCGTGTTTCGAGCGGGAATTCCCGTGCGAATCGGAACCGCGCTCTCCGCGCGCCGCGGGCTCTTGACCCACTCGCTCGTGCCGCCGACCTCGGATGGCAGGCGTGTGCCCATCCCGACCGCGCACCTCTTGCGCGATGTCGCAGGGCTTGCCGGCATCCTGGTCCCCGACCTGCACCCCAGGCTTGACGTTTCCAAAGCAGCGCGCGAGGCCCAGGTCGCGCAGTTGTCGGAGCTGGGCATCGCGCGTGGCGACGGCTACGTGCTGTGCTGCCCCGGCGCGGCTTTCGGCGCGGCGAAGCTCTGGCCGCCGGAGCATTTTTCGCGCGCGCTCGATCTGCTCACGGAAGAGCGCGGCTGGCGTGCCGTGATCAGCGGCGGGCCCGGAGAGGAAGCGTTGATGGATGAAGTCGCGCGTCGTTCGCGACGTGGGGCCATTTCGCTGTCGGGACGACGGCGCGATCTGGAAGGGCTCAAGGCGCTCGTCGCCGAGGCGAAATTGCTGCTCGTCGGAGACTCCGGCCCGCGCTGGTACGCGGCGGCCTTCGACGTGCCGTGCGTCAGCGTCATGGGCCCGAACTTTCCCGAGCTGACCGCAAGCGCGCTCGAATTCGCGGAGATCGTGCGCATGGAGGGCCTGGAGTGTTCGCCGTGCCTCGAGCGCGTCTGTCCGCTGGCGCACCATCGTTGCATGCGCGAACTCGAGCCGGCGCGCGTGATCGGCGCCGCGGAACGCGTGCTGGCGCGCAAGTCGAGCTCGGGCTCATGAGAGCCGCGCTACCCGAATCCGCGCGGCTCTTGATCCGGCTGCCCAACTGGCTTGGCGATCTGGTGATGGCCGAGCCGGTGATCCGCGCGGCCGACGAGCGCGGAGGCGCGACCCTGGTCGGACCGGCGCACCTGCAAAGCCTGTTCGAAGGTTGCTTCAAGAATTGTGAGCGCCAATACACCGATGAGCCTGACGAGTGGCGCGGACACGACGCAGCCCTGTTGCTGACCGGTTCGTTTCGCAGCGCCTGGATCGCGGCGCGCGCGCGGATTCCTGTTCGCGCCGGGCTCGCCCGCGACGGCCGCGGCTTCTTGCTGACGCATTCGATGAGTCCCGCGCGCGAGCGCGGCATGGTTCCGCTCGGCCTGGGCGTGCATGGACGCGGACAGCGCTGGTTGCCGCGGCCCTTCGGCAGCGTGTGCGTCGAAATTGCCTCGCTGGTCGGCCTCGAAGTCACTGAGCGCCGTCCGCGCATCGCGCCTGAATGGGCGGCCGGCGAGCGCGTGCGCGAACGATTGGAAGCCAAGGGCCTGGCGCGGGGAAGCCTCTTCATCGTCGCCAACGTCGGCAGCCGACCCGGTTCGGCGAAGGGCGCGCCCGCCGAATTGTGGTCGGCGATGCTCTCCACGTTCGCGCTGCGCTCGAAGGTGCCGGTGGTCCTGGTGTGTGGCCCCGGGGAAGAATCCGTGCTCGCGAACGTGCGCGCGGCGAGCCATTCCACCAACCTGGTCGTGCTCGACGGACCAGCGCTCGACCTCGCCGAACTCACGGCCCTGTTCTCGCAGGCGCGTCTGGTCGTCAGTGCCGACAACGGTCCGCGGCATCTTGCGGTCGCGGTCGGAACTCCGATCGTCGTCGTCTGCGGCCCGACCGATCCGCGTCACACGGCGGATCAGCTTTCGCGCACACGTTTTGTGCGCGCAAACCAGATTTGCAGTCCCTGCCACCGCGAGACCTGCCCGCTCACGGGCCCGGCACATCTGGCCTGTTTCACGCGCATCGACCCGCACGAAGTTGCGCGCGCCGCGCTCGAGCTGACGCACGCGCTGTAGACTCTGCGTCATGTCGCATTTTCTCGAAGACTTTCCGGCGGACATTCCCGACCTGCCCGAGCTGGTGAAGCTTGAACGCGTCGCTGGCGCGGAGCACATCGTCAGCCTGACGATCTCGCGGCCCGAAGTGATGAACTGCCTTTCGTTTCCGACGCTCAAGCGCTTGCGCAGCCTTTTCCACGAACTCGCGACGGACCTCTCGGTGCGCGCGATCGTGATCACGGGCAGTGGCGACAAGGCGTTTTGCGCGGGGGCGGATCTGAAGGAGCGCAAGAGCATGCCGCTCGACCGCGTGCCGTTGTTCGTCAAGAACATTCGGCGCACGATGGACGATCTTTCGAACTTGCCGCAGCCGACGATCGGAGCAATCAACGGGGTCGCGTTCGGTGGGGGAACGGAAATGCTTTTGGCCTGCGATCTGCGGGTCGCCGCGCCGCACGCGCTACTTGGCCTGACGGAGACTGCGCTGGCGATTATCCCGGGCGCCGGCGGGACGCAACGTTTGCCGCGCCTGATCGGTCGTGCGCGCGCCAAGGACCTGATCCTGACCGCGCGGCGCGTGGACGCGGCCGAGGGCGAGCGCATCGGGCTCCTGAACCGCGTGGCGCCCGCGGCCGAGCTG
>JANMRV010000566.1:0-2686 GCA_031388685.1 Planctomycetota bacterium | reverse complement strand
GAGTTCCAGCGCCAGTTCGTGACCATGATCGGCAACGTGCCGCGGCTCCTGAGCTTCATCGGCGGCGGCGTGTTCATCGCGATCCTCTTGGCCTGCGTCAACACGATGCTGATGACCGGCCGCGAGCAGACCCACGACATCGGCATCTTGAAGGCGCTCGGCTTCAAGGACGCGACCCTGTTCCGCGTGATGATCGTGCAATCCATGATCCTGTGCGTGCTCGGGGGAGCGACCGGAATCGGCCTCGCGGCGCTGAGTGCGCCGGTGATTTCGCCGCTGATCCAGCAGTTCTTCCCCGGCTACAACATCCTGCCGGAGACGATGGCGATCGCCGCCGTGATCACGGTCTTGATCGGACTCTTCTCCGGGCTGGTGCCCGCCTGGAACGCCAGTCGTCTACGCTGCGTGGAAGCGCTGCGCTCACAGGCCTAGCAGTATGTTCATTCCGCTCAGCTACAACCTGCGCAGTCTGTTCGTGCGCCGCTCGGCCACGGCCTTGACCGTCGTGGGCATTGCCGCCACGGTGGCTGTACTCGCCGGCGTGCTCGCGCTGCGCCAGGGTTTCACGACCATGTTCGCGGGCGCCGGCCGCAGCGATCTTGCGGTCTTCCTGCGGCCGGGTGCAACCGGCGAGGGCGACAGCATTTTCCGCCGCGATCTAGGCGACCGCCTGATCAAAACGCTGCCCGAAATCGCCGCGGACGCAGACGGCCGTCCACAGGCTTCGCTGGAGTGTTTCCTCGGCATCCGACGCTCGCGCGTGAGTGGCGGCGAGACCTATGTCCCGATTCGCGGGGTTCAGCAACAGACGTTTGCGCTGCGCGCCAAGGAGCTCTCGATCGTCGAAGGCCGCAACTTCGCGCCCGGCTCCAACGAAGTCATCGTCGGCCGCAAACTCGACGGCTATGTCCAGGACTGCTCGCTCGACGATGTCCTGACCGTGAACACCACGCCCTTCCGTGTGGTCGGCGTGTTCGCCTCGAACGACGCATCGCAGTCGGAAATCTGGGGCGACCTCGACCGCGTGATGGCGGCGCTCGATCGCAATTCGCCAAACCGAGTGATCGCCGCGCTCGATCCGGGCACCGACGTCGAGGCGCTCAACGAGCGGCTGAAGAGCAACGAAGAGACGCCGGCCAAGGTCGTGACCGAACGCGAGTACCTGACCTCGCAGACCCAGGTGCTTTCTGGGATCCTGCTGGGCCTGGGTTCTTTCCTGGCGGCGGTCATGGGCCTGGCCGCGATCTTCACGGCCACGAACACCATGCTGGCCGCGATTTCCGCGCGCACTTCCGAGATCGGTGTTCTGCTTTCCATTGGATTCAAGCCCTTCCCGATCTTCATCTCGTTCCTGATCGAGTCGCTGCTGCTCGGCCTGCTCGGCGGAGTCCTTGGAGCGCTGATCGCGCTCCTGTTCAACGGTGTCGAAACCGGTGGCATGAATTTCCAGACGTTCACCGATGTCGCATTCGCCTTCCGCGTCACGCCCAAGGTGATCTTGACCGCGATCACGTTCGCAACGATTTTGGGCGTGCTCGGCGGAGCCATCCCGGCTTGGAAGGCCGCGCGCCTGACCCCGACCGAGGCGCTGCGCCGGGACTGAGTCCTGAAGCCAGCCCAACTCAGCGCCCCCACCCCCTCCTCATGGCAAGCCCGAACCACGACGTCAGGCCCTGGGGCGAATTCCGCGTCCTCGCGGAAGACCCTGACTTCAAGATCAAGCGCATCGACGTGCTGCCGGGCAAGCGGCTCTCTTATCAACGTCACACCCAGCGCGCGGAGCACTGGCTGGTGGTCAGCGGCCGCGCGCGCGTGACCCTCGACGGCCGCGACATCGAACTCGGACCGGGGCAGGCGATCGACGTCCCCGTGGGCGCGGCGCACCGCGTCGAGTGCATCAGCCCCGAAAAACTGGTCTTCATCGAGGTCCAGACCGGGACTTATTTCGGCGAAGACGATATCGAGCGCCTGGCGGACGACTTCGGGCGGAAGTAGGCCACGGCGAGTCCCCACAACTGCCGCTAACGTCGGGCCACCCGCCTGCGTAAGGCAGCGGTTGCGTGCGCCGACGGCGCCCGAAGCCCAATCCTCCATCTGCCGCTTGCCCTGCGTGCGCCGCCCCGCGTAACCTCTTCGCCCCTCGAAGCCCGGCCCCGGCCGGCGGACCGCGATTCCCCGCACGCGCGCCGTGCACCGGTTCCACTTCGACGCCTTGATCGCTTTCCTTCGCCTCCCGATTCGTTCCCACACTCCCCTCTCCACATGATCGAGATCCACAAGCTGACCAAGCGGTTCGGCCTGTTCACGGCTGTCGACGACATCTCATTCAAGGTCGAAAAGGGGACGGTGCTCGGCTTCCTCGGCCCCAACGGGGCGGGCAAGTCGACCACGATGAAGATGATCACCGGCTTTCTCTCGCCGACGGCGGGGAGCGCGCGCGTGTGCGGGCACGACGTGCAGCAGGAGCCGATCGCGGCCAAGACGAAAATGGGCTACCTGCCCGAGGGCGCGCCGCTGTACCCGGACATGACCCCGCGCAGCTTCCTGCAATTCATCGCGGAACTGCGCGGCATTCCCGGCAACCGCAAGGCGCGCATCGAAGAAGTCGTGGCCATGGTGAATCTGCAAAGTGTGCTCGACGTGCCGATCGAGACGTTGTCGAAGGGTTACAAGCGCCGCGTCGGGA
>JANMRV010000561.1:0-1761 GCA_031388685.1 Planctomycetota bacterium | reverse complement strand
GCTTGGCACAAGTCCCTCGGTGATCACCTCAAATCCGGCCAGTCATGATCACCTGAAAACCGGCCAGTCGCGGGGCGTCCAGGACGTGCAGTTGTTTACCTCGCGGCTTCCGGTTCGTGCAAGGGTTGAGCGAGCTTTGTGCGCCAGCTCCGCGGGCCGCACTTGAGGATGTGGGCGTGGTGTAGCAGTCGATCGAGCAGCGCCGTGACGGCGGCTGCGTCGCCGAGCAGTTTGCCCCAGTCCTCCACGGGCCGGTTCGACGTGAGCATCGTGCTCGCCCGCTCGTAGCGGCGCATCACGAGTTCGAGCAGGTCCTTAGCCGCGCTGTGCGGGAGCTTGCGCATCCCCAAATCGTCGACGATCAAGAGCGGCGCAGCGACGAGCGCATCGATGCATTCCTTGCGGCGTCCTTCTAGCGTTGCTTCGGCGAGCTCTTCGAGCAGGATGTGCGCCTCGCGGTAGAGCACGCGATGCCCCTGGCGGATCGCAGCCAGCCCGACGGCTTGTGCGAGGTGGCTCTTGCCCGTGCCTGGCGGACCGAGGAAGAGCGCATCTTCATGCTGCGCGATGAAGCGGCCGGTGGCGAGTTCGAAGACCAGCCGCCGATTCATCTGCTTGTTGAAGTCGAAGTCAAAGGCTTCGAGCGTCTTGTTCGCCTCGCGGAAGCTTGCCTGCTTGACGCGCCGTTCGAGCAGCCGGTCCTCGCGCCGCAAAAGTTCGTCGCCGACGAGCACGCTGACCAGATCGATCGGCACCATCTTCTCGGCTTGGGCTTGCACCAGCCGAGTCTCGAGCGTGCTGGCCATGCCGGACAGTCGCAGCTTGCGCAATGCGCAGTCGAGTTCGATCACGTTCATGAGGTCTCCTTGCGGGTTTTGTTGTTGATGAAGTCGCGGTAGTAAGTGAGTTGACGGATCAGCGGGTCGACTTGGCGCAGCGTCATGGAGTTCGCTGGATGACGTTCGATCCACTTTTTCACGAAGCGATACTCGAAAACGCCGATCTCGATCGCGGCGCCACAGGCGTCGTCGACCACGACGGCGCCGTGCTTCCTTGCGAGCGAGAGCACGCCCTGGATGCGGCGCACGCCGTCCTGGCGATGGCGCGCAAAGATTCCGTCGCACAAGACGCCGATCTGCTTGCCCGCCAGTGCCGCGCGCGCGAGCAGCTTGTCGGTCGTTTGCGGTGTATTCGACGGACGGTCTTCGTCGCGAATGCGCCGCCAGCCGCGCGGTCCGCGGCGATGCTCGCGCAGCAGTGCGCCGCTGGCAGGATCGAGGATTCGTACCTGCACGCCGTCCCATTGCACCGCGACGTGCTTGCCGATCCAGCCTGGCGGCGGCGCGTAGTACGCGGCCTCGACTTCGACGTAGCCGTCGAGATGCACGACGCGAATTCCGTGTTGGTAGTAGCGAAACGGCTCGAGCGGCAGCGCGAGCAGCGTCGGCTTTTCTTCGGCAAACATGACCGCGACCTGGCGTTTGGTCGTGCCGTGAATGCGCGTGTCGGCCCAGCGCTCTTCCCAGCGATCGAGATACGCTTGCGCCTCTTCGAGGGTCTCGAAGCGCATCCCCTTCAGCGGCGTTTTCTGTGCATGGCCGATGCTGGATTCGACCTTGCCCTTGCGATTGGGATCGCGCACGCGCGCCGGCAGTGCCACCACGCCGTAGTGCGCGAGCACATCGCGATACAGCGGATTGAGAGCGGGGTCGAAGATTTCTGGCGTGAGCACGCCCTCGCGCAAGTTGTCGAGCACGATCG
>JANMRV010000569.1:0-6704 GCA_031388685.1 Planctomycetota bacterium | reverse complement strand
TCGGTCTGACGGCAGAGGAAGGCCGGGATTTGCAGGACGTCGACGACTTCCGCGGCCAGAGCGCATTGCTCGGGCGAGTGCACGTCGGTGACCAGCGCTACCTTCCAGCGCTGCTTCACCTCGGCGAGCAGGTCGAGGCCGCGCTCGATGCCGGGACCCCGAACGGCGCTGGTCGAGGAGCGATTGGCCTTGTCGAAGCTGGCCTTGAAGACCAGCGGGACGTTGCGCTCGGCCGCGATCGCGCACAGCTCGCCGGCGAGGCGGTGGACGAGTTCGGGTGTCTCGAGCACGCAGGGGCCGGCGAAAAGAAAGAGCTTGCCGGCGCCGAAGGTCCGCCCTGCGATCTGGACGGTGGGACGTGAAGTGGGTGCAGGCGTCGTGGTCATCGGAGCGCCATCCTAACTGCTTTGCGAGCGAGACCCAGTACGGACACTACTCGGGGCAGAGAATCCGAAATTGCGGCCCGCGCACGTCGATTTCGATGGGCGTCTGGCCGCGCGAGTCGCCGTCGGCCTGGGCGGCGACGGGTTCGGCGGAGGTAATGCGCACGCGGCGTGCACGGCGCCGGGAAGCTCCCTTCGCGGGCAGGCGGCCGAGCAACGCGCGAATGCCGTGCACGAGAAGATGCCGGCGCGCGGCGCGCTCGAAGAGGTAGACCTCCCAGAGTCCGTCGTCGAGCTCGCGATCGGAGGCCAGTCGAAAAAGGCCGCCGTAGTGGATCACGTTGCTGACCAGGACCCAGCCGAAACTCTCCGGCAAGCGCTCACCGTCGATCTCGACCGCGAGCTTGGGTTCGCGGTGGTTCCACAGCGTCTTGAGCCCGGCCTTGACGTAACTGAGCTTGCTGATCGGTCCGCGGCGGCCCTGTTCGACACAGCGCACGGCTTCCGCGTCGAATCCGACTCCGACGACGAGGAAGGACAATTCACCGTGAACCACGGCCGTGTCCAGCTTCACGCTGTGTCCGCCAAGGATGGTGCGGGCGGCGCGGCTGGGATCGGCGCTGAGCCCAAGGTCGAGCGCCAGCACGTTCGCGGTGCCGATCGGAACCACGCCGACCGGCGTGAGCGGATCGCGCAGACCGCGCAGGACTTCGTTCAACGTTCCGTCGCCGCCCACCGAGACCACGGCGTCGGCCTGTGCTTGGGCCGCGAAATTTGTCGCGTCGCCGCGGCCGGCGGTGAGGCGCACTTCGACGCGCAGGCCGGCAGCCTCGAGTTCGCGCGCCAGAGCCTTGGCGATGCCTGCGCCGCGACCCGCCCCAGAAATCGGATTGGCGATCACGAGCACGCTCTTGAATGCGGACTGGGCTTGGGTCGGTGCGCTCATCGCGAACTGCGAATCGTACGGTTCAGTGCGCCGGAACCGTACGATCAGAGCTCCATGAAAGAGCGAGGGCGTCTCTTGGTCAGCGGTGCGAGCGGCTTTCTCGGCGCGCACGTGATCGAGACGGCGGGCCGGGCCGGTTGGCAGGTCGTCGCGCTGGTTCACCGCGCGCCACTGGCGCTGCCTCTGCCCGCAGGCGCGCTTGTCCTTGAGGCGGATCTCGCCAACGTGCGCGAACTCGAGCGCATTCTCGACTCGGCCGCACCCGTGGCCATGATCCATACTGCCGCGCTTGCACGCATCGCCGATTGCGAGCGCGATCCCGGGCTGTCGCGGATCGTCAACGTGGAGGCGTCGCGGGAACTTTCGCGCTGCTGCGCGGCCCGCGGCGTGCGCTTCGTGCACGTCTCGACCGATCTGGTCTTCGGCGCGGCGCAGGCGCCGAGTGCCGGCTTCGATGAAGACGACGCGCCCGCGCCACTTTCCGCTTACGGCCACTCCAAGCTCGAAGCCGAGTCCGCCGTTCGAAGCAGCGATGGGAGTGCACTGATCGTGCGGCTCCCGCTGCTCGTCGGTCCGTCCCATGGCCGCGCACTGGGCGCGTCGGACAGCCTCCATGCCGCGGTCGCGCGCGGCGAAATTCCTGCGCTGTTCGAGGACGAATGGCGCACGCCGCTCGATGTTCGATCGGCAGCTCAGGCCTTGATCGAACTCGCGGGGCATCGAAGCAGCGGCCTGCTGCACGTCGCCGGGCCCGAGCGTATCTCGCGCTACGAACTTGGCCTGCGCGCGCTGCGCCAGCAGGGGCTGCGCGCCGACCGCGCACGCGCGCGGATCCTTGCCACGACGCACCAGCGCGCGGGGGTAGCGAGCGTTCGTCCAGCAGACGTGTCGCTGAATTCGGCGCGCGCCAGGAGTTTTCTCACGACCGTGCTGGTGGGACTCGACAGCGGGGCGAGCTGAGCGCTTGTTGTGCTGTGGCCCGGACGGCCCGCGCACCGTAGGCTGTGCGGCCCTTTCAGGAAATCCCATGGAACTCGGCAAGACATTCGATCCCAAGCAGCACGAAGCCGCGATCTACGGCGCCTGGGAGAAGAGCGGCGGTTTCGCGCCGCGTCCGCCCGGCGCGGACAGCCTCGGGCCGTTCACGATCATGATCCCGCCGCCCAACGTGACGGGTGTGTTGCACATGGGGCATGCACTGAACAACACGATTCAGGACATCGTGATCCGCCACCGGCGCATGCAAGGTTACGAAGCGCTGTGGCTGCCGGGCACCGACCACGCCGGCATCGCGACTCAGGCGGTGGTCGAGAAGAAGTTGCTCAAGGAGCAAGGCAAGAAGCGCGAGGCGCTCGGTCGCGAAGCCTTCGTCGCCGAGATCTGGAAATGGAAAGAAGAGCACGGCACCGCGATTCTCGAACAACTGCGGCGCCTGGGCGCGTCCTGCGACTGGTCGCGCACGCGCTTCACTCTCGAAGCAGGCATGTCAGAGGCCGTGCGCGAATCCTTCGTGCGGCTGTGGGAGAAGGGCCTGATCTATCGCGGCGCGCGGCTGGTCAACTGGGACTGCGTCCTGGAGACGGCGGTCTCGGACGACGAGATCGAGATGGTCACGCGCAAGGACAAGCTCTACTTCCTGCGCTATCCGGTCGAGGGACAAACCGGTCGCACGGTGTCGGTCGCGACCACGCGGCCCGAGACCATGGTGGGGGACACAGGCGTCGCGGTGCATCCACAGGACGAGCGCTATCGCGACCTGGTCGGGAAGTTTCTGACGCTGCCGCTGATCGGCCGCCGAATTCCCGTCGTCGCCGACGAGAGCGTCGAGCGCAAGTTCGGCACGGGCGCGGTCAAGATCACGCCCGGCCACGATCCCGCCGACTACGAGCGCGGGCAACGCTTCCATCTGCCGATCGTCAGCGTGCTGACCAAGGACGGCAAGCTCAACGAAGAAGGCGGCCCCTTTGCCGGAATGCCGCGCGAAAAAGCGCGCACGGCGATCCTCGCTGCACTCGAAGAGCAAGGCCTGCTCGAGAAGACCGAAGAACTCGAGCACAACGTGCCGTTGTCGGATCGCTCGAAGAGCATCATCGAGCCGATGGTCAGCGAGCAATGGTTCGTGAAAATGGCGCCGCTCGCCGGACCCGCGATCGAAGCCGTGAGAAGCGGCCAGTTGCGTTTCGTGCCCGAGCGCTGGACCAAGGTCTACCTCGATTGGCTCCTGAACGTGCGCGACTGGTGCATCTCGCGCCAGTTGTGGTGGGGCCATCGCATTCCGGTCTGGTACGACGAGGACAGCGTGCCGTTCGCCTCGCGCACGGATCTCGCCATCGGGTCGCCGCATCCGATCACGAAAAAGCCGATCGTGCGCCAGGACGAGGATGTGCTCGACACCTGGGCGTCTTCCTACCTGTGGCCCTTCGCGACGCTGGGCTGGCCCGCGAAGTCCGAGGATCTGGCGCGTTTTTATCCGACGCAGTTTTTGTCGACGGCTCGCGACATCATCTACCTGTGGGTCGCGCGCATGGTCATGGCGGGTTACGAGTTCATCGATCCGAAAACCGTGCAGGCGGCCAAGAACGGAGCGGATGTGCGCTGTCCCTTCAGCGTGGTCAACATCCACGCGACCGTGCTCGACGCGCAAGGCCGGCGCATGTCGAAGTCGCTCGGCAACGGCATCGATCCGATCGAGATGATCGAGAAGTACGGCGCCGACGCCGTGCGCCTTTCGCTGATCCTTTTGACCAACGAGGGCCAGGACGTGAAACTCTCGCCCGATCGTTTCGATCAGGGCTATCGCTTCGCCAACAAGGTCTGGAACGCGACGCGTTTCGTGCTCGCGAATCTCGACGGCGGCAACCCAGAGGTTTCGCGCGATCCGGCGGCGTTCGACACGCTCGAGGATCAGTGGATCGTCACGCGGCGAAATGTGACGCTGGCCAACGTCTCCAAGGCGCTCGATGAATATCGCTTCAACGACGCGGCGAGCGAGCTGTACGCTTTCATCTGGAACGACTTCTGCGACTGGTACCTGGAACTCGCCAAGGGCCGCTTCACGGACAGCGCGACCGACAGCGCGCGCACGGCCCGCGGCGTGCTCGCCTCGGTCTTGTCGGACACGCTGGCGATGCTGCACCCGTTCATGCCGTTCCTCAGCGAAGTCCTGTGGGAGGCGCTGGGCGAAAAGCTCGCGCGCAAACAGCCGTTGCTCATGAACACGCGCTGGCCTTCATCGAAGGATGCCGCGCTCGGCGGAAGCTGGATGCAGTCGATGGAGACGATCCAGACGTTGGTGCGCGCCGTGCGCAACGTACGCGCGCTGACGATGCTGGGCGAGCGCACGCCGCTCGCCGCTACGATTGTCGCCAAGGACGGCGCCGATCGTCAGGTTCTGACGCAGCATCAGAACACGTGCAAGACGATCGCATTCCTTTCAGAGATCACCGTCGCCGAGTCCGCGTCGCGTCCGCCTGCTTCCGCGGTGGCCGTCGCGGGCACGATCGAAGTGATCGTGCAACTCACCAGCGACGTCGACCTGTCGAAGCTGAAGGAAGTCCTCGAAAAAAGGCTCGCCAAGGGCAAGTCGGGAATCGAAGCGCTCGAGCGAAAGCTCAGCAATGCGGCCTTCGTAGAGAAAGCCGATCCTGGCATCGTCGCCGGCGAACGCGCCCGACTGCAGGAGATCCGCGTCGAGAACGAACTGATTGCCCGCAATCTCGCGGGCATGTGACTATCCCTCCGATCACCGGGAGCCTGGCTCCGCCCCGTCCCTCGTACCCGAGTCAGTGCCGCCACTCCGTCGTCATTGAATCCGCCGCAAACGCGAGCGGAATCGCGTAACCGAGTCCCTTGTTCGACACCTTGACCCAGCTGTTGACATGCATGAGCAGCGTCGAAGTCTTGACCTGACTCGACTTCCCATCCGCGACAACCTCGACCTCGCCGCTCGAGATTTCGACCGAGCCATGCGTCGGCACGACGAACTCCGCTGCATCGAGGTGCAGGGCGGCCACGATCTGGCGTTGCTTGTCGTAGAACAATAGATTGCGCTTCTCCGGCCTGAAGCCCTCGGGATAGACGACACCGTTCGCAGCCGAGCCTGCCTTCGCGGCCGAAGCCACGGAGTGGATTGATTCGTGGGCCTTCAACGGCCCCGGCCCGCGCAGCCCGATCGCATAGCTACCCGCTGGAAGCGCCGGGGAAAGCAGCGCCTGATTCGTCGCCAGCACACCCAGCGGGATCGGCCCCTTGTCGAGCGAGGCCTGTTCCATCTGTCCGAGCGAAGTGAAGTCGAGGCCGATCGCCGGAACGAAGACCACGAAGTCATAGCCGGCGATCACGCTGTAGCCCGGCACCTGGCTGGTTCCGGGAAGTGTGCGCCATCGATCGCAAATCACGGACTTGTTCTCGTCGTACTTCGCTTCGGCCGGAAACTGATCGGCTCCCGAACGCAACACCGCGGTCGCGACGTCCGTGCCGACGGCCTGGCTCGCGGCGATGCGAAAGCCCACGGCGTCCGCGGATTGCTTGGGATCCGTCGGCCGGCGTGTGCTGATGCGCGCCGCCGAGGGACTCTCGTTGGCGAAGGACCCGCCGACCATCACGCGTTGCTGGACGTTCCAATCCACCAACCCGTCGAGTGTCTTGTTTTCGCGACGCACCTTGACCACTTTGAAGCCGGGGTACTCGAGGAACGGACTTGACGTCCACTCCCACACGTTGCCGGAGAGATCGAAGACGCCTTGCGCCGACTTGCCCCCGGGATAACTGCCGACGGGCTTGGCGCTCTTGAGTCCCTGTGAGCCGTTCGCGCACAAGAGCGGATCCCACTTGTCGCCCCAGGGATAATCGTTCTTGGAGGAGCCACGTGCCGCGCGCTGGAACTCGAACTCGCTCATCAGCCGCACTCCGGCCCAGCGCGCGTACTTCTCGGCCTCGAGATAGTCGATGTAGGCCGCGGGCATCGTCTCCTGCCCGGCGGGAATCTCCCACTGAGCGCCCTTCCAGTGGTCGTTCCACCACTGCACCTGATCGAAGGGCGGAAACTCCGGCATCGGTTTGCCTGCTTCGCGCGCCGCGTTGCGTTTCTGGCCGATCTCCAGGACGTATTTCTGCGAAGCCTCGTCGATGGCCTTCAGGCCCCACGAGTCCGGCGGCCGCGCGTCGGTGGCCTTGACGAACTCGGCGAACTGCTCGTTGGTGACCTCCGTGACACCGAGGTAGAAGCCCTCGACGTTGCGTTGGAACCGCGGCGTCTCGTTCGCCATGTTCATGAAGCGCGCGACGTTGTCCGCGGCGGCTTTTTCCAGCTCGGCGCGCTCGGTGCCGATCCAGGTCTGGCCTCCGGGGATCAAGACCATGCCCGGGGGAGGAGT
>JANMRV010000508.1:0-5658 GCA_031388685.1 Planctomycetota bacterium | reverse complement strand
GCGAGCTGTGAGCGAGCGGATCCGAGTGAGGTTTTCGGGACGCGCTGGCCGCATGACTTCCGGCTAGGCGTCCCTGCATGGTAGAAGCCACGCCAATCGATCATGGGATGGCCTCTACTGCTTGCCTTCGCGGTCGGCCCTGTGCTCGGGCTCCTGCACGTGATCTGGAGCGTAGATCGCCACAAGGAGCCGATCCGCAATGTGCTGCGCTACTTGTTCGTCGGCGCGCTCACGGTCATTCCAGCCTTTATCGCCGAGGTTTCGCTGCACGGCGCCTACCGCGGCGTCCTCGGTGCGAACTACAAACCAAGCCTGATCGCGCTCCTCTTCGCGATGGTATTCGGAGTGGCGCTCGTCGAAGAAGCCTGCAAGCGATTCGGGTTGTTGATGCTGGCGCGCAAGGACCCCGAGATCAACGAGCCGTTCGACTGGGTCGTGTATGCGGTGACGATTTCGCTGGGCTTCGCGATGGTAGAGAACCTCTCCTATGTGATGGCGGGCGGGGTCGCCGTCGGTATAGCGCGAGCGCTGACCGCGGTGCCGTTCCATGCGCTCAACGGGACCATCATGGGGCATCACCTGGCGAAGGCATCGCGCCTGCGCGGGGCGGCGGCCAATCGCGAGCGCAGGCTCTCGCTCATCGAGCCGACCCTATGGCATGGCCTCTACGACTTCTTCGCGATGGGTGCCGCGCTGGAGGGCGCGGACAATCACCTGCTGAACGTCGGCCTGCTTGGAGCGGCGTTCCTCGTGCTCGTCGTGTGCCAATGGATCGTCTGCGTGCGCCGGATTCGCGCCATGCGCCTGATCGAGATGCCGGTTCCGCCGCTGCTCTACCCGATTGAAGCGCTGAGGCGCGCGATGCGGATCCCGGGGCGGCGCTGAAATAGCCGTGAGTGCACGCACGCTCGAGGGGCATGGCGTTCCTATCCTCAAACGACCTGGCGGTGGCGGATCTTGAACGGGGTCAGTGAACCGCGCGGCGCTTGACCGTCCAAAGGCGGCGTCGTACCGTGAAGTCCAGAGCTCGACTCAGCACGCTCCTCGATTTCCGGGAGCGTCGAAGCGACGGAACCTAACTTGAGGTGACTTCGATGGACCTTTTGGGAGCCCAGAACGAACTTGTCAAGATCAGAGCGAACATCGCCAAGGACCCGGCACTTCTCAAGGACAAGAAGAAGGCCGATCTCCTGAAGGACCTCGACGGCATCTTGAACGCGCTGAAGCCGGTCCTCGACAAGAAGAAAAAAATCGAGGCCGTACTAGCCGGCATTGCTGCGGTCAACGGTGACATCAAGGCGTACAACACGCTGCTGACCAAAGTCGCTGGGGACGCGCGCACAGCCCACAAGGAAGCCGCCGCTCTATCGAAGGCGGACACCGCGAAGCGCGATTTCTTCATGATGGCGAACTACCTCCAGCTCGTGGGGCAGCAGATGTCCATCGACACGATCTAGGATCGGCCGTCGGCCCCGCGCCTATCTCTGAGCGACTCTGAGCAAGGCTGGCCGCCGCCCGCTGACCTCGTCCCCTGAACGCCGACGACGAAACTGGACCTTCGTCTGCTCCGGCGGGATCAAGCTCGGCGTCCCGACGACATCGCCGTCCAAAGTCACGAGCGCCGAATTCGGCGTCGCTTCGCACTTCTCGCGGCGCTCGGTCTTGAAGATGCTCGGCGTCGTCGGCTCTGGCTGGATGCACAGGTCGTGTTTGTCCTCGCGCGCAAGAATACGCGCCGAGCCCCAGTCCTCACGTAGACCGCTCCAAGCTTGCGATGGAAACGCCGCCATGGTGACGAGCAGATCATCCTCGAATTGCGCAAAGCCGAGTTCGCGTCGGTGCCGGACCGCCCTTCGAATGAAGTCTGCAAGCGGATCGAAATCACCGAGCAGACCTACTACTGCTGACGCAAGAATGCCCCAATACCCACTCGTCCTCACATGAATCGACTCCTGATTGGTGTCTGCGCCGCGCTGGCTATCGGTGGCCTGATGATGGCCTGGAGTTCCAAAACAGCCGCGCTGCGCGAGCGAGACCGAGCCGTGGCCGCAAAGGCCGATGCGCACGCGAACGCAGCCCTGGCCCATTCAGCGGCCATCGCTGCGAGCCGGGCGGCGGAGGAGGAAATTGCGATCGAGCAGCCCGGAAATCGAGTGGCTCTCCAAGGCGACGACGGCGTCGTGGCGCAGCTTCAAGGAATCGCGGCTCGACTGGATGGCCTCGAGGCAGCGGTACGCCAACTTCAACAGCAGGCCGCGGGCAAGCCGCCTGTTGATACGCTCAACACCGCAGAGTCGATCGAGCAAGCACTGCGCGGACTTGCCGGGATGCCCGGAGAACGGGAACGTCGCATCGCTTTGCTGGAGCGCTTCCTGGACTTGTTCCCGAACGCCCCGAACGCGCAGGCGATGCTCGAAGCCTTGATCGGCGAAAACCTCAGCTCAGAGCCCGAGTTGGGGCTCGCTTCACTGGATCGCTATGGCAGCCGAGTCGTGGCCGATCCACTCAAACTCGAGGAGATCCGGGCCAACGTCCTGATCCAGAACCGGCGCTTCGACGAGGGCCGGGCCTGCTACGAGCGCGTACTGCGCTCCGCGACGAACGATCGGGACATGGCGGACTCGAGCTTCTGGATTGCGTACAGCTACATGCAGGAGCCGCGCTATGACCTGGCCCAAGCGAAGTTCGAGGCCCTGATCGCTCGGTTCGAACTCGATCCCTCGCCCGAAGTGGCGAGTATCGTCAAAGGCGCGAAGAACCAGTTGGAACTGATCGCGAAGTACAAAAACCAGAAGTGATCGCCTGGGCCGCGATCTGCGCCGACATCGAGGTCGAGATTGCCGCCGCCGGCTTTCCTGACGGCGCGGCGGTGGATCGAGGCGCCGGCTCGCGCCCAAAGCTGGAGCGCCACCGTGACGGAGTCGCAGTCAACCTGCGGAATGCGGCAATCACGCCGATCGAAATGTGCGCACGCAAGACGCGACGCGACGCACGAGTCAGCCGGTGCACGGCGTGTGGGATCGCTTGCGAAGTCGCCCCATCCGACAGCAAGATCAGAGTTCTTCGGCCTTCGAGACTGTGCGTGCAGACTGATCGCGCGGCGCGAAGATCGAATCAGAATCCAATCGTGAATGTGAGCCCTTTCGTCAAGCCGACGTCCTGCGGCGGGGCGAAGCCGACGTCGCGACTCCAGTACTGGACCCACACTTGCACGCCCGGTTGCAGGTCGGGATCGATGCCTGTTGCGATCCAGGCGTTGAAGTCCATCGAGTAGGTTCCCGTGCAATCGCTGGCGGGCGGCGGAGAACCACCGGAGGACTGAGGAATCGTTCGCACGAGCGGCGGGAGAAGCAAAAGTGTGCCGCCGCCGAAGGGTGTGGATGCTTGACCTGCGAGCGAGTACAAAAGCAAGCCGGGCTGCGCGTTGACGACGTTGCGTGCGCGCAGGTAGAAGCCCGCACCGGCAAGTCGGCTCGGAGCTCCGACGCTGTCGATCACGGGCGTGCAGCCCTGCGAGTTGACCTTGGCCTGTCCGTACACGACGTCCGGACCGTAGCGGCAATCGCGCACGAAAACGTCCGAGCCTCCGTTCGTGTCGCCGGGGACGAGGTTGACGGCCTGGCTCCAGAAGGCGACGGATTTTCCGTCGGCGGACAGAGCAATTCCGGTGCAGAACCAGGAGGCTTCAGATCCGTCCCAGGCGGTCGACCAGCGCTCCGTCGTGTGCGTTGTGCGGTCGTGAAGGAACACGTCCTCGATGGAACTCGTATCGCCGACCACGAGATTGGTCGCGTGGCTCGAGAAAGCCACGCGCGAACCATCGAAGGATGGGTGCGCCTGGTACGAATAGCCGTTGCCGATGACGCCGGCGCTGCTCTTGCTCACGAGTTCGGTGAGTCCCGTCGTGAGATCGTGCACGAATGCGTCATTGGTGCCGTTGAGATCACCGGGCACGAGATCCGCGGCCCGACTGGTGAATCCGACGCAGAAACCGTCGCCGGAAATCGCGCACCACGACGATTCGCCGTGGGCCTCTGCACCATTGGAGGCGACGCTGACACGAGTCGTCGTCCCCGTGAACAGATCGCGCACGAACACGTCGTAGACCTTGTTGGTGTCGCCCAGGACAAGATTGTCAGCGAGGCTTTGGAAAGCGCAGAAGCGCCCGTCGGCAGAAAGCGATGGGCCCCACGAATCGCGATTGCCGGCCGCGCCGGTGCTCGATCGACTGACCAGCAGGGTCGTGCCTTGGTTGCGATCACGAAGAAAGATGTCGTTGTTCAGAAGCCCGTTGCCGGGAGCCATTCCGTTGGAAGCGCTGCCGAAAGCAACCCATCGGCCGTCGGCTGAAATCGACGAGAACTCGCAGTCCCTGCCGCCTTGCTGGCCGGCCGAACTCACGCTGACCCGTTCGGTGGTCCCGAGCACCACGTCGAAGACGAAGATATCGGTCTTGCCGTTCGTGTCTCCAGCGACGAGGTCGTACGCGGTGCTCTGGAACACGATCGTGTTGCCGTCCGCGGCGGCTGATGCGTTCACGCTCGCTCCATTGCTTGGTCCGCCACCCTGCGAGCGCGAACAGCGCAGCAGCGCGCCCGATGCGCGATCGAGACGGTAGATCTGCCTGCCCGCCTGCGGGTCGGACGGGATCAAACTCTTGTCGCTCTCGAAAACGACGAAGCGACCATTCGGCGTGAGGTAAGGCGTTACAGCCGAGGCCACGGGCGGAACGCTGCCGTCGGCATTGCGGCTGACGAGCGAAATGGCGCAGCCGGACTGGGCCTGGGCCGCGAGCGATAGAGACGCCGTGGCAATCCCCGTCAGGAACAGGGAAATCGGGTATAGGCCGTGACTCATGGCGACACTCCTACGGCCTGGCTAAGTTGTGGCCGCTGAACTTGGGCGCTCCGGCCAGGCAATGGGTCGAGACTATGCAGGGACGTGGATGAGCGCCATGGGCCGGTGTGGGTACAACTGCCATGCTGGACGAGAACCCACTCCTGGGCAGGCTCACAGTCCAAGGGTTGAGCCCCCAGCAACCCGGCCGGGACGATGCCTGAGACTGCCCCCCATGATTGTGCACGATTTGCTCTAACAGATTGCCCCGCCAAGAGTTGAGATGCCGCAGCCCTGAGCCACCTGCGCACGGCCGCAAGCCGTGTCGGGCCCAGCCTCTAGCGCGAATCGTGCACAATCATGGGGGGCAGTATCTGGCCGCGCCATCTCGCGCCGGTCGCTCGGCGCCGCCTACGGTGTCCTGATCGCCGGCATGATCCTGGTGGGCTGCGTCATGCCCTTCCATGCGAGCGGATGGAAACTCATCAACACCGCCGCCGCGATGATCGTGCGGGCGGAGGTGGTGCACTACGGGGTCGCCGTGTCGAGCTACCGCCGGGGCTGGCATGACTAGCGGCAAGCTCAGCAACCAGATCCGCACTCTGCGCTTCCTGAACGGCGAAATGTCCCAAGCCGAACTTGGCCAGCGCATCGGCGTCACGCGCCAGACAATTGCCGCCATCGAGACCGGCAAGTACTCGCCGTCCCTAGAGGCGGCATTCCGGATCGCCGAGGCTTTCGGGAAACGGCTGGACGAGGTGTTTCAGTGGGAGCGCTGAGTAGCGCTCGCAACTGCGCACTCCCCGTTCTTCACGCCCGCAC
>JANMRV010000483.1:0-2598 GCA_031388685.1 Planctomycetota bacterium | reverse complement strand
TCGCGCGCGATGCGCTCGACTTCGTCGGCGGGAGTCAGGGGGCCCTTGCCGATGCCAGGGCAGCAGTCCTTGATCGGCCCTTCCCAGGTGGAGCGTTCCAGGTTCTCGGTCCAGAACGGCCAGGTCGCGCACTGCTTGGGCCGCACGGGATAGATCTTGCAGCGGCTATTCTCGTCGAGGAACGCACAGGCGGGTTCGTCCATGCGCAGCACGACCCAGTCTTCATCCGTGGTGCAGTAGCGCTCCACGAACGCGGCCCGCGAAACGCCCAGAAAACGCGGAATGGCACGCAGGTCGTGCTCGGTCAGGTACACGAATGCGTACTCCCCGTGGTTGCGGCAGCACGCGCCGCACTGGGTGCACTCGAACCGTAACCCTTTGTCATACCAAGGCTTGGGTTTCATTGGCGGCATGCTGGCCTGTCGGATTGGGGCGAGTGTGCGGTAACCGAACACCCGGGGGGCGGCTAGTCTGGGGCAGCGTGCGGAATCGCCCATGCGGCCGTTGCGCTGAGAGCACCCACCAACCTAGCGTATGAAGGTCACCGTAGTCGAGGAAGGCACCCGTAGCGATCTGCGCATCGATCGCCCGATCGTGACGATCGGACGGGCCGTCGAAAACGACATCCGGCTGAACGGCACGCTGATCTCGCGTCTTCACTGTCGGATCGAGGAAATGGACGGCCGCGCGTGGATCGTCGACATGGGATCGTCGAACGGCACGACCTTGGACGGGGTGCGCATCCAGCGGGCTGCGATCGGGCCCGGTGGCCAGGTCGGAGTCGGCCGTGCGATCCTGACCGTCGAACTCGATCGGCACGAATCCTCGCGCGGCGGCGACACGGTGGCGATCCTGCCCTCGGACTTGCTTTTGAGTGATGTCGGCCACGAGACGTTGACTGGCGAGGGCTTGCGCGAGCGCGAGCACCTGCGCGTGTTCGCCGGCGTGGCGCGCGACCTGGTGCGCGAGACCGATCTTGCGAAATTGTTGCGTTCGATCGTCGACAGCGCCGTGGCGCTTTCGCGCGGCGAGCGCGGCTTCCTGCTGCTCGCCGAGGCCGCGACGGCCCAGGACGCACGCAGCACGGAACCTGCGGCCATGAAAGTGCGCGTCGCGCGCAGCTTTGACCGCGAGGACATCCCGATCCCGGCCTCGCGCTTGTCCATGGGCATCGCGCGGCGCGTGGTCAAGTCGGCGACCGCCCTGCTCAGCATCGACGCGGGCCGCGACGAGCGCTTCAGCGGCATGGCGAGTGTCGAGGACCTGCGCCTGCGCTCGGTCATGTGCGTGCCGATCCACCCTGCGCAGGAGCGCGGCGAACCGCGCGTGGAAGGCGTGCTCTACGTCGACAACCGGCTGCAACACGGCGCGTTCGGCACAAGCGATCTCGAGTTGATGAAATTGCTAGCCGACCAGGCTTCGATCGCGATCTTCAATGCGCGCACCCTGGCGGAATTGCGCGAGCGCAACGAACAATTGGCCGGTTCCGCGCGCCGGATCGAGCTCCTGAACCAGCAGATGGGCCGCAAGGTGCGCGATCGCGACACGGAACTTGCCGTGGTGCGCGCAGAACTCGGCCGCGAGCGTGGACGCTACGACTACACGAACATCGTCGGCTCGAGCGAGGGCATGCGGCGCGTGTTCCAGCAGCTCGATCGCATCATCCCGACCGACATGCCGGTGCTGATCTTCGGCGAGAGCGGCACGGGCAAGGAGTTGATCGCGCGCGCCATCCACTTCAACGGCCCGCGCAAGGACAAGCCTTTTCTGTGCGAGAATTGCGCGGCCTTGCCCGACACGCTGCTGGAGAGCGAGCTGTTCGGGCATGCGCGCGGCGCCTTCACGGGCGCGCACAAGGCCAAGCGCGGCCTGCTCGAGCAAGCCGACGGCGGCACGTTGTTCCTCGACGAGATCGGGGACATGAGCATCGAGATGCAGAAGAAGCTCCTGCGCGTGCTGCAGGAAGGCGAATTCCGCTCGCTGGGCTCCGATCAGCGCATGCACGTCGACGTGCGCATCGTCGCCGCGAGTCACCGCGATCTGGAGGCGATGGTGAAAAGCGGCGAGTTCCGCGAGGACCTTTTCTACCGCATCAACGTGCTCGGCGTGCGCTTGCCGCCGCTGCGCGAGCGGCGCGAGGACATCCCGCTGCTCGCGGACACGTTGCTCGCCCGCGCGGCGCGCGAGGCTTCGCGGCCCGTGCCGATCTTGCCGCGCGAAGTCATCGGCGCGCTCGCGTTGCACGATTGGCCGGGCAACGTGCGCGAGCTCGAGAACGAGATGCGCCGTCTCGTGGTCCTCAGCGAGGACGAGGTGCGGCTCGAACATCTCTCGCGCCCGGTGCTAGAGCGGCGTTCGGGGTCCGCGAGCGGTTCCGGGCAATCCGCTGCGGAGCCCAACGCCAATATCCGCGACGCGGTGGCCGACCTCGAACGCCGCTCGATCGAGTCGAGCCTGGCCGAGGCCGGCGGCAACAAGAGCAAGGCTTCGGCCATCTTGGGCATCTCGCGCTTCGCCCTGCAACGCAAGCTCGACAAGTACGGCATCTCGCGCGAACGCGAGGACGACCTCGGCGACCAGCTCGGTGCCCGGTAATCC
>JANMRV010000471.1:0-1421 GCA_031388685.1 Planctomycetota bacterium | reverse complement strand
AGGACGCCCACCGCGACGCCCTGAATGTGGCCGACGTCGAGCATGGTGTAGTCCATCGAGACCCGGCCGACGATGCGCGCGCGTTCGCCGCGCACGAGCACCGAGCCGTTGTTGCCAAGCCGCCAGGGAACGCCGTCGTTGTAGCCGATCGGCAGCGTCGCGAGCCGCGTGGGCTGCGTCGCCTTCCACGTGCCGCCGTAGCCGACGGGTGAGCCTTCGACGAGGTCTTTCAGGAACACGACCTGGCTGCGCAGGCTCATCACCGGCTCGAGCTCGGCGGCACCCGGCAGGTTGTCGGGCAACACACCGTAGGCGCTGATGCCGGGACGCACCGCGTCGAACATTGGATCCAGCCCAGTGAACAGACAGGCGGAATTCGCCGCGTGGATCCAGCCCGCGAGCAGGTCGCGCCGGCGAGCTTCGTCGATCACCTCGCGAAAACGGGCCAGTTGCCTCGTCGTGACCGGGTCGTCCGCGCCCAGCGTCGAGCTCATGTGCGTCATCACGCCACACAGGCGCATATGGCGCGAAGCGCGGATCTGCTCGAGCAGCGGAAGCGCGCGCTCGGGCAGCACTCCCAGGCGTCCCATGCCCGTGTCGATCTTGAGGTGTACGCGCGCGATCAGGCCCAGCCGCGCGGCCAGATCCTCGAGCATCTGACAGCGGTCGGCGGAGTGCAAGGCGACCTGGATTTCATGCACCAGGCAGGCGTTGGCTTCGTCATCGACGATCGTGCCCAGCACCAGGATCGGCGCGCGAATTCCGCTGCGGCGAAGTTCCAAGGCTTCCGCGGAAGTGCCGACGCCCAGCGCGCTCGCGCCATGCCGCAGCGCGCAGTGACTGATCGCGACGGCGCCGTGGCCGTACGCATCGGCCTTGACCACCAGCATGATCGCGATGTTGGGGCCGACGCGAGCGCGAATCTGCCCCATGTTCGACGCGAACGCATCGAGGTCGATGTCGGCCCACACACGATACGAGTCCACGCGCCGAGACTAGCAAGCGTAGCGAGCGGATCAACACGCTGTCTTCGGCGTCGAACGCGCGAGCGTCAGTTCGCAGGCGAAGCGAACGCGCGCAAGTACAGGGGCTCGAGCTGTGCGGCCGAGTGCGAGCCTTCGCGCGCATGCTTGAGCAGCCCAAGTTCCAGGAGCGCCGCGGCAGACGGAAGTGTGCCCTGGGTCAGCCGCGTCTGAACGTCGGACCCGAGCGTCGTCGCAAGATCGAGCGCGGGTTCGGCGAAAATCCGCAGCTTCAGGCCGACGAGCGAGGCAAGTTCCGCCGGCCGGATCAGACAGGGCGCCTTGAGGACTTCGATGCCCGACTCGAGCCTGCGGTAGTGGGCGAAGTAGTAGGTGGACTGCCGTGCATCCGCCACCCATGCGGCCTCTTCGTCGACCGCGAGCTCGCGCCAGCATTGG
>JANMRV010000453.1:0-1605 GCA_031388685.1 Planctomycetota bacterium | reverse complement strand
AGCCGCAGCGGCTTGCTTTGGAACACCGTCGCGGTGGTCACGCAGCCATGAGCGCCGGCACCGCCCCCGGCGCCGGAACAGCTACAGTGCCCCCTTCCAAAGGGGGGTGTTGCGTGGTGTTCGGACGCGAGGGCATTGCCGAGTTCACGTTCAAAGCCGTCGTCACCGGCATTGTGTTGGGGCTGGTGTTCGGGGCTGCGAATGCGTACTTGGGACTGCGCGTCGGCATGACCGTGTCGGCGTCGATCCCTGCCGCGGTCATGGCCGTGGCGGTGTTCAAGCTGTTCCGCGCGAAGAGCACGATCCTCGAGATCAATCTCTCGCAGACCATCGGCTCCGCTTCGACGGCGCTGGCCACGGGCACGGTGTTCACGATTCCCGTGTTGTTCATGTGGGGCGTGGCACCGCCCCTCTGGCAAATTGCGACGCTGTGCTTCCTCGGCGGCGTGCTCGGACTTGCGGCGATGATTCCGCTGCGTCGCCTGCTGATCGTGCAGGAGGACGCGACGCTTCCCTATCCCGAGGGCCGCGCCTGCGCGGAAGTGCTGCGCGCAACCGCGGGCGATTCGAGCGGCGGCCGTTGGATCTTCTACGGAATCGGCGTCGGAATCCTGGTCAAGCTGCTGACCAGTCTCATGTTCCTGATGCCGAGCGAAGCCTCGACGCTGCTCTTCCCCGCATGGCTGCCGAAGGCTGAACTGGCGATCGAACTTTCGCCGTCGCTGCTGGCCGTCGGATTCATCCTTGGTTACCGCCAAGCCGGAGTGTGCGTCGCGGGAGCGCTGATTTCGGCGCTGGTGCTGACACCGCTGATCGCGTTTTTCGGCTCGCGCCTGACGACGCCGATCGCGCCCGAAACCACGACGTTGATCGCCGACATGGACGCCACGGCGATCTGGAAAACGTACGTGCGCTACATCGGCGCAGGTGCCGTGGCTACCGCCGGCATCCTGACCGTGCTGCGAAATTTGCCGAGCATGATCGGCGCCGTGCGCGCGGTGATCGTCGGTGTCACCGGCAGGCGCATCGCCGCAGGCAGCGGCGAACGCACCGATCGCGACCTGCCGGGCTCCTTTGTTATTGGCGCGATCGCATTCGTGGTGCTCAGCGCGGGTTTCATCCCGGGCATTTTCGCCGGCGACATGGAGTTGCCCGCACGCATGGTCTGCGCCGCGGGCGTCGCCTTCTTCGGTGTGCTCTTCGTCACCGTCGCCGCGCGCATCGTCGGCATCGTCGGAGTCTCGTCGCAACCGACTTCGGGCATCGCATTGATCACGCTGATCGGCGTCGCCTCCGTGTTCACCGCGATGGGCTGGACCGACGCGAGCGCGCGCGCCGCCGTCTTGACCGTCGGCACGATCGTCGCCGTGGCGGCATCGAAGGCCGGCGACATCTCGCAGGACTTGAAGACAGGCTTCTTGGTCGGCGCGACGCCTGCGCGCCAGCAGTTCGGACAATTAATCGGCGCGTCGTTCGCATGTTGGGCCGTGGCCGCGACGGTCCTCTTGCCCGACAGCACGCCTTCGATGATCGTCTTCATCAACGTGGCCTGCGGAGCCTTGAAGTCGACGCCGATCACGTAGTTATTGCCGAGCAAGAGGACCG
>JANMRV010000424.1:0-2071 GCA_031388685.1 Planctomycetota bacterium | reverse complement strand
CAGAATGGCGACATGAAAGTCATCACTATCGCCGTTTCGTGCGCGCTGGCCGGTGCAGCGCTCCTAGCCTATCCCGCAGTGTCCTCGACCGAGCCGCAGCATGAAGATCCATCGGTGGGCTACACCGACACGCCGCTCATCCCGGGCACCAGGTGGCACGTGCACGACAGCGGACGGCCGGCGCCCGCGGTCGTGACACCGGGAACCGGCAACGCGCCGCCCTCGGATGCGATCGTGCTCTTCGACGGCAAGGACCTCTCGAAGTGGAAGAGCGGCGACAAGGACGCGCAATGGAAACTCGTCGATGGCGCCATGGAGGTGAACGGCTCAGGCTCGATCGAGACCCGCGACGAGTTCGGCGACATGCAAATGCACATCGAGTGGGCCGCCCCCGCGAAAGTGGAGTCCGGCTCCCAGGGCCGCGGAAACTCGGGCGTCTTCCTGATGGGCCGCTACGAATTGCAGGTGCTCGATTCGTTCGAGAACCGGACCTACTCCGACGGCCAGGCCGCAGCGATGTACGGTCAGTTTCCGCCGCTGGTCAACGCCTGCCGCAAACCCGGTGAGTGGCAGACCTTCGACATCGTCTTCCATGCGCCGCGTTTCGAAGGCGCGCGCCTTTCCTCACCCGGCGTGCTGACGGTGTTCCACAACGGAGTGCTGGTGCACGACGCCGACACGTTCCTCGGCGCGACGGCGCACCGGGCGCTTCCGCAGTACACGCCGCACGGTCCGACGGGACCGATCCAGCTGCAGGATCACGGCAATCCCGTGCGTTACCGCAATATCTGGTTGCGCAAGCTCTGAGCGTTCAGCCGCGTCGCAGGATCTGTGCCGCGCTCGAGAGGACTTCGAGCTTCTCGAGCGCGAGGGCGCGGCTTGCCACTCGCCACCCGCAACGCTGAAAACGTGCCCAAAGCCGCAATCGGGTCGAGCAGCAGCCCCGCCTGCCAACGCCTGCGTAGAGCGCGCTGCAGGCAGGTAGCCGCTTCGAGGTCACCCTTCCTGCTCGCCGGCTTTGAGGCTCACTTCAACTGCGTGTACGTCAGCTTGCGATTCCAGGTATCTTTTTCCGCCGCGAGCTGTCCGTTGATTTCGACATACGCGTTGGGCAGCGCGTTCACGGCACCCGCGGCTGTTTGCGGATCGAGCGTCAGATCGCGCCCAATCGACCAGAGCACGCGGCGTTCTTCGAGGTTGCCGAAGTAGTACTGCACCATCGTCGGATCGGGTCCGTGGTAACCCGCGGCCGTCGCGCGGCGCACGAGTTCGTCGTTGGCGGGCGTGACGTTGAAATCGCCCACGAAAATGTCGGCCGCGGCAACGTCCAGCGGAATCCAGCCGAGTTCGGGCGCGTAGAACTCGATCCAGCAGTTGTAATTCTGACCGACGTCCGTGCCGGCAAGTTCCTGACTCAAGAACGAACCGTAGAGAATGCGCGTGGGAATGCCGGCCGAGCGCGATAGCGCAGCGTACAGCGAATGGAAATCATTGCAGTTCCCGGTCTTCGTCGACAGGCAGTACTCACTCGAGCCCATCGCAGACGCCTTGCGTTCCGTGGGCGACTTGACCCAGTAGTCGATGTTCGTCAGCGTCCAGTCGTAGAGTTTTTGCGAGGCCAGCACGGGGTTCTTCTCAGCGCCCACGATTTTCGCCGACAGGTCGCGGACTTCCTGCGACAAGACGATGTTCGCGTTGCCGGACAGTTCACTGCTGAAGCGCTTCCGCTCCGCGTCGCTCAGCGGCCGCGTCTTCTCCGCCTTGATCTCGCCGCGCTCTTCGTTGCGCGTAAGGTCGAAGCTCGTCGCGATCGTCAGTGCACCCTGCTTGGGGGCTTTCGCTTCGACGAACAACATGCGGTTGCCCTGCGAATCGGTCGTGATCCGATTCGGATAGGGACAATCGATGCGCAACCCGGAGATCTGCTGCTGCGGATCCTCCTGAGGCAACGCCATCCAGATGCGCAGGTCCTGCGCACCCGCGGGCACGTTGACGTCGAGCTGGTTCTTGACCATGAAATCGGCGCGCTTGGGCGCCGCCTGGCAGGCCGCGAGAACAGCGATCGCGAGTG
>JANMRV010000384.1:0-1632 GCA_031388685.1 Planctomycetota bacterium | reverse complement strand
GCGCGCGCGCGTCCCGGCTTCGTCGAATCCGGACGCCGCGTTGGCGCGCGCCGAATCGGCCGACGAATGCATGGCGATCGCGCAGTCGCGCGCTTCGCTGGGCGATCTTCGGACCGCGCGAGAGGCGTGGTTGGAAGCCGCGCGCCGCAAGCCGAACGCGGCGCTGATCGCGGAATGCGAGCGCAGCGCGCGCGAATGCGATGCTCGAATCGCACTGCGCGAGGAACTTTCGGACTTCGCGGCCGTCGATGCGGCCACGGCCGCGATCTTGGGCCGACAAGCCGGCTCCGCTGCAACCGGGACGACGAAATTCGAAGCCATTCCGCTGGCGGAGCTTTCGCTCGCCGTCGAGCGCGCCCATGTCTCGAGCAAGGCGAGACTCGGTTTCGTGATCGAGTCGATCATCCGTGGCGACGCAGCCGAGCGCGCGCTGGCGCTCGATCAACTCGGCGCCTGCGTCGAACGCAAACAGATCGACGCCCAATCCGCCGCGAGTCTGGTCGCGCGAGCCAAGGCCCAGATCGGGGAAGGCGGCTGGGTCTTCCAGGGCGGCCGCTGGATCGAGGGCAGCCTTGCCAGGAGCGAATCGCTCGCGGCCCTGGAGGACGAGCGCGCGACGAAGAATGGGCAACTGGTCGGCAAGTTCCGGCGCAGCGGCGCGCTCGAGCGCGACGCACTGTTCCATCAGATTCGCGAAAGCGGCGACAGCGAACTCATCGCCGCGGCCCTGACGTTGCGCTGGCAGGACGAGTGGGAAGCGCTCGAGCGCAACCCGAACCTGCGCCAACTCGCTGCGCTCGCCGAAGATCGGCGCGCGCTCGACTCGGCGCGCGCCAAGGCGCTCGACCTGATCTTCGACGAAGAGCGCTATTTCTATCCCTACAACCCGCCCGAATGTCCGCCGGAGAAGGCCGCGAAGTACGCCGCGGTTCAGCGCGACGTGGACGAGCTCGTCACGGCGGTGCGCAAGGTCTGGGAGGATTCCAAGCCGGTCAAGATTTCTGACGGGCTGCGCCAGCAAATTGCGGCGCTGCAGTGGACCACGGCGCGGGCTGAAGAGCTTTCCGTCGAACTGACCGGGCTGCCGTCACAGTGGCGCTTCACGCTGTGCCTGCCCACGGACGACAGGCTCACGCTGGCTGAATTCGCCTGGGATCCCGGCGAACGGAGCGCGCTCGTCGAAAGCGATCGCATCGAGGCGCGCAACGATCGACTCTGGGCGGCGCTCGAGCACAAGAAACCGGCCGACGACGTGCCCAACATCGACGAACAGCGCCAGGTAGAGATCACCAACGCGTATCGGCGCATGCTCGGCCGTCGCGCGCTGGCCTGGAATCCGAAGATCGAAGCAGCGGCCCAGGGCCACTCCGACCACATGGCGAACTCCGGAGAATTCAGTCACTTCGAGCAAGGCGATCCCGCGCGCCGCACGCCCTTCGATCGACTGAAGCTCGCGGGCTATCCGCGGGGTGTCAGCGAGAACATCAACATGGGCCGCAGCGATCCCAAGTCGGCCCATGAAGGTTGGACGCACTCCAGCGGCCACCACCGCAATCTATTGATGCAGGGCCATCGCGAGATGGCCAGTGCGATTGCTTCGGAGTATTGGACGCAGAACTTCGGCGCGGACAC
>JANMRV010000557.1:0-6869 GCA_031388685.1 Planctomycetota bacterium | reverse complement strand
GCCAAGCACGATGCCAGCACGCGCGTCCATCCGATCGGGCTTCGGCGCAGGTATCTTGAGCCCCATGACGCTGCGCGCCGACCGAATCCTGCCCGTGGGCGAACTTCTGGCACGCCATGAGCTCGATTTCACGGCCGTCTTCGGTCCAGGCCCGCGGCCGCGCAGCTTTTTCTCGCCGGGACGCGTCAACTTGATGGGCGCGCACCTGGACTACAACGGCGGCCCCGTGATGCCGACCGCGATCGACCGCGGGACCTTCATCGCCGTGCGCCCGCGCTTGGACCGGCGCCTGCGCCTGTCTTCGACTTCCGAGCCGCAGGGCTTCGAGCTAGACCTGGACGGTCCGCCTTTCGCGCGCCAGGGACAGTGGGTCGACTATCCGACCGGAGTTCTCGAGAGCCTGCGGCGGCGAATGCCCGACGCCGGCGGTCTCGACATCCTGTTCGGTGGGAACCTGCCCGTCGGCGCGGGACTCTCGTCGTCGGCCTCGATCTGCGTCGGCACCGCGTTCGTGCTCGACCACATGTGGGAGCTCGGCCTGGGCGCGCTGGAGCGCGTCGAGGCCGCGCTGATCGCGGAACGCGAATTCGTCGGCGTGCGCTGCGGGATCATGGATCCGTACGCCGTCGGGTTGGCCGTGCCCGAGCACCTTCTGTGGCTCGACTGCAAGGACGGCTCGAACGAACACCTGCCCCTCGACCCCGCGCGAGTCGCCATCGGCGTCGCCGACACGGGCGTTCGCCGCGAACTGGCTCAGGGTGCCTTCAACGATCGCGTCGCAGAGGCCGCGGCGGCGTTCGCCGCGCTTGTGCCGTTCGCTCCTGGAGCTACGTGTCTGCGCGACATCTCCGTCAAGGTCTTCGATGACCGGCGCTCCAAGCTCGATCCCCTGTTGCGACGCCGCGCCGAACACGTGGTCCACGAAGTCGCCCGGACCTTTGCGGCGCGCGATGCCTTGAAGCGTGGCGATCTTGCCGGATTTGGGGCGCAGATGTTCGCCGCGCACGCTTCGCTGCGCGAACTGTACGACGTGAGCTGCCCCGAACTCGATGTGCTCGTGGACAGTGCGGGAGAATCCGGCGGCGTGCTGGGTTCGCGCCTCACCGGCGCGGGCTTCGGCGGCTGCGTCGTGATGCTGATCGATCGCTCGCGCACGTCCTCAGTCGTCGAGCACGTCGCGCGCCGTTTCGAATCGCGCTTCGGCCGCCGCCCGTCGATCGAGATCTTCGGCGGCGATCCAGGCCCGCGCGAAGTCAGCGAATAGCGCCAGGATTACTTGGCAAGCAGTTCGGTCGCCGCGCTGTACTGCTGCTTGCGGGCAGCTTCGAGCAGCAAAAGCCCGCTCTGCGAGGCGCGCAGCGATTCGCCTGCTGAAGATTCGAGCAGATCGACCGCGGCCGCGGGGCGAAGTCCGAACAAGTAGTTGGCCGCGAGCAGCAGGCGCGCATCCTGATCCGTCGGGCGATCCTTCAAGTACGTCTCGAGCACGGCCAGTTGCCGGTCGAACTCTTTCGGATCCGCGTAGAAGCCGTGCTTGTCGATAGGATCTTTCAGCAACGTCGGGTCCAGTTCGAGGGCCTTGCGCAGCGCATAGGCGCCGTAGTGGTAGTCGCCGGTCGCGAAGAGCGCATCGGAGAGCACCAGGTAGAGCACACCTTCGTCAGGCTGGAACTCGATCGCCCGTGCGTAAAAGTGCACCGCGTCGCCGTAGCGGCCCTCGCGGAAAGCCGCGTCGCCCGAGCTGAGATTCTGCGTGGCGGTGCGCGAAGCGGCGGCCGCGCTCGGAGAAAGCAGGCGGTCCATGCTTTCGTCGACCACGCGCGTGCCGGGGTCGGACTTGTCATCGATCACACCTTCGCCGACGACGGCTTCGCCGTAGGCAGGCGCTTCTTCAGCCGCAACATAGGTGGTCGGGGACGAGTCCTCGTAGATCACGACCGACGTGGGCCAGTACGAGCTGTAGCCGTACCCGTACCCGTATCCGTAGTACGGATACCCGTACGAGCCCCACCACCAGGACGAGTAAGGCCAGCAGCCCCAGCCGTAGTAACCCCAGGGATGGCAGCCGTAGGGATAGTTGTAGCCGCCATAGCAGTAGCCGAACCACAGCGACCAATCGTCGTCCCAGCAGCCGTAGCCGATCCCGCCTCCGCAGGCCGGCCAGCCCATGCCGTAGCTCAAGCCGACGCTGACGGCCGCGCCGCTGGAAGCCGCGGCGGGCGAGCTGTTCTTGATGAAGTTGCGCGTGCGCTTCGGGTCGGCGAGGGCACGTTCGCGAAGCGTCGAAGCCTTCGGCCCCGGCGTGTTCGGCTGTGCTGCATTGGCGCGCGCGTTGGCGAGACGCTTCGACGGATCCTTGGGCGCGCCGGATCCGGCGGAATCGGCGATCTCCTTGCCTGCCCGCGTGGGAGCACCGGCCACGCGCGACGAATCGCCGCGATTCAGGCGCCCGGTAGCAGGTCCGACCGAGTCGCGCTCACCTGCCTTGCCCTGGCCCGTGGCCGCGCGGCGGTAGCGAGACGCGAGTCCATCCGTGTCCACGGCCGGTGTGGTCGGTGTCGGCGCAGCATCGAGACTCGAACCGTCGCGCGCGGAGTTCGGGCTGACCCGTGCGGGCGCGGGTGCCAGATCGCCTGTGCGTGCCAGGCGCGCAGCCGACGGGCCCATGCCCGCGGTTTCGCCGCTGGTCGAGCCCATGAGCTTCGGGAAACCGCGGCGCGGTTGCGCCGATTCGATGACCGGCAATTCGTTGCGGCCACTGACGGTGCGAGTACCCGCCGCGCGCGGGAATCTCGACGCGCCCGGAGAACTCTCGTTCGCCGCGGGTGCCGATGGTGTCGACGGGCTGTCCTCGACGCGCGGCAGATATCGGACTCCGCTCAAGGAGTTCGAGCCGCTTTCAGCCGGTGCACTCGGCCGCGACAGGCCGCTGCTCGGGCGAGCCTCGCGGCTAGAAGTCGGGTTGCTTGGCACGCTCGATGAGGTCGGCCGCGACGGCGCACCTGTCGATGGCCGCGGCGCGTCGTAGGTCGGAGAGGGACGGCTCGTGGGTGCGCTCGTCGAGGGGCGCGGAGCAGGAGCGCTCGGCCGCGGTGCGCTCGGCGCGGAGGACGGGCGCGGCGAAGGCGAGGGCGCCGACGGTCGCGGTGAAGGTGCCGAGGGGCGCGAGGCTCCACCGCCACCCGAACTCGGTCGGCCACCGCCGGAAGCTGCCCCTGACGGGCTCGGCCGCTGGGCGCCGCCCAAGGGCGCAAACGCCACGAGACTGGCCAAGGCGAGCGCGAGACACGTGAAAAATTGGAGGCGACGCATGGGAGTCCTCGGAAGATCGCGGGTCAATCGAGCTGGAAAATGCCTGGCTGCACACCCGCTACCTAGCAAAACGGGTGCCGGACCGGTCGAGATCCATCCTAGGCGCCCCCAGCCCCGCCCGGGGCCTAAAAATAGTGCCAGGACCCCTGTGCGGCGTCCCTGTGGGTGGGCAGGCGTGTCCTCGGGTGGACACGCTCTAGCGCAGGCTGCGGGCTGCCACGAGCGTTGCCCTCTCGCCGCCGCCAACGCTCTTGACCAAGTGCAACTCGAATTCCGCCCCGCGATCCGTCGTCCACAGGCGCACGGCCATATTCTCGAGCGCTGTTTTGTCGACCGCCTCGGCGGAGGCGAGAACCATCGACCAGGCCGGACGCTCCGGCCTCAGTTTCCAGCTCTCCGCCGGCGCAACTCCAGCCTCGCGCGAGTACAGCAGGCAGGCTGCCACCCGCCCCTCGCGATCGAGTTCCAGGACCGTGTCGGTTTGCAATCCGACTCCACGATCTCGCCAAGTCACGATCAGAGCCTCTGCTGCCGCGCGCGCCTCGTCCAGACTTGCCGCAGCATTGGTCAGCGCCACGCGCAACTCCCATTGCGCCGGCAAGTCGATCGCTTCGATCGCGGGATCGGATGGGGCTTTTCCGGCCGGCACGTCTTGCGCGCGGCGATCGGGCGGCAGGAAGTAATCGTCGATGTAGTCGAGCGCGGTTTCGACCTCGAGCACGTCCTCGCTCCAGATCGGCTCGCCGCCAACGTTCAGCCTGAAGTGACTGGGGAAGTAGCGCGCGCCCTTTTGTTTCCAGGCAATCGCGTCCAGCAATTCAGCGCGATTCCCTGCCGCATCGAACGAGGCGATCGAGAGCGGCCGTCCATCGGGGCCAAGCTGCAGGACGAATTGGCCCTGCTTGCCGAGGTCCGCGGCGCGCACAGGCCCCTCGGCGCTCCAATCGAATCCGTCGGGATAAAGGAACAGCGCGCGTCGCAATTCCGTTTGCAGGAAAAGACTCTCGAGCTCTGCTTCGACGATTTCCTGCGAGGTCGCAACGCTCTGATCGATGGAAAATCCACGCGCGCCCGCGCGGTAGAGGATCACACGCTCGAGCCGCTTGTCCTGCTCGAGCGAAAGGCACAGACGTGCGCGATCGGGAAAGAGAAATGTCGCCGAGAGCGTGTGGACTTTGCCGGGCTCGCGCTCGAAGACGATGCGCGACGAACTCTGGAAGCCTGCGATGCCCGCGATCGCGCGGCGCGGCGGCAGGCTCGGATCTGTGGCGCGCACGGCCCGCGGCGCGGGAATCACCGCGGGGCCCGGCTCGGGGATCGCTTGTGCCGGCGTCGGCGGTTCGGGTTCCGATTTCGAGCAGGCGGCGGCGCTGCAGAGCGTCCATCCGAGCGCCAGAGCGCAGCAAGAGCTTCGAGCGAATCGCAACATCACGTTCACAGAGTAGTGCACCTCGCGGCCTGGGTTCCCGGTGAACTGCGCGGCTTTCGCGACGCGGCCTCAGTCGCCGACCTTGCGGCCCGCCTGATACACGCCCGAGACCTCGGGATCGACTTCGCCGTTCTGCAGCCGTGAAACCCAGCGACCCTCGCGCTTGCCGTCCAGGTAATCGCCCTGGATCGCGAGGCCTCCGTCGCGCCAGTGCTTGACCATCGGGCCGTGGAGAACTCCCTTCTGGAAGAAGGCTTCGGTATCGAGCGAGCCGTCGTCGAACCATGTGCGCAAGGGGCCTTCCTGCACGCCGCCGACGTACTGACTCTCCGAGGACTGCTTGCCGTTCTCGTGCCACTCGACGAGCCTGCCGTCGATCTTGCCATCGATCCAGTTCGACTCGCGGCTCTTGATTGCGTTCTGGTGGTACTCGACCCACGCACCGCTGCGCAGGCCTTCCGCGTAGTCGCCCTCTTCCTGGACCTGGCCGTTCTCGTGCCAGACCGTCCAACGGCCCGCTTTCTTGCCGGCCTGAAAGCGACCTTTCTGTCTTGGGCGTCCGCTGCTGGAAAACTCGGTCCAGACGCCCTCGCGAAGATCCGCCGCGTACTCGCCGCTCGAGGCCAGCACGCCATTGCGGTCGTACTCGCGCGCCGGGCCGCCCAGTCGACCGTCGCGCCAGTGGTTCTCCGACTGGAGCACGCCCGAAGCAAGACGGAAGATCCAGGCGCCCGCGCGCTTCCCGTTCGCAAACGATCCCTGCGAAGCGATCGCGCCGTTCTCGTGCCATTCGGTCCACGGTCCGTGCTTCTGGCCGCCTCGATACTCGCCTTCCATTTCCTTGTTGCCGTTCTCGAACCACTGGGTCCAAAGCCCGGCCTTCTTGCCGTCGACAAGCGCCCCGCGGCAGCGCAGCGACGTCGGAGCCGATGAACCCGGCAGGTTCGGAAAAGTGATCTCGACGCGCTCGATCCGCGGCCCGCACGCGGATAGCGTGGCGACGGCGACGAGCACACTGAACGCGAGACCTAGGCGGGTCTGACTTGCCATGGAGGGTGCGTTTCATTGGACCACACCGGCGCAGCGACTACATTCCCATGGCCTCGATCCGCACCAAGCTGCTCGTGCTCGCCGCAGCGACCCTGGTCAGCGGCGCGCTGGCCTGGGTGGCCATCACGCGCATGGAGACCGGGCGCGAGACGGTCGTGCTGCTCCACGACTCCGGGGCTGCGCAAGCGTTGCTCGTCGAGCGTCAATCCGGCGCGGCTGGAGGCTTGTCGGGCGTCGAAGCAAGACTGCTCGATGCGCCGCTCGTGCGCGAGCCGATCTCGGCGCAGGACGCGGCGCAATTGTTCGCGATGGGCGCGGCGCACTTCGAGTACGACCCTTTTACCTACTATCGCTACAAGGGCGGGATCGATCTGCGCGTCGAATTCCCCGAGCACGAGCACGGCTTCTTCGTGAAGCACACCAGCAGCGAGGGCTACGGCGAGCGTTTCGCCTCGCTGCCCTCCAAACGCGATCGCTTCGTGGTCGTCACCGGCGATTCGCACACCGACGGCCTGTGCGACAACGAGGAGACTTTCGCCGAGCGCCTCGAAAGCGCACTGCTCGCCCGCCATCCCGGGCTCGCGATCGAAGTCCTGAACAGCGGAGTCACCGGCTACTCGTTCTACAACTACCTCGGCGTGCTCGAGAAACTGCTGCCAAAGAAGCCCGACGCCTTCGTCGTCGCCTTCTACGGCGGCAACGATTTCCTGGACGTGCTGAAGCCCTGGCACTACTTCCACCACAGCGCGCCGCCGCCGCGCCGGGCGGACTATCGCCAGCGGCTCGAACGCGCCAGTCAGGTCTCAGGGGCAGCGGTGGCGAACGCCTACAACCAGCTCGTGTATTTCCAGAGCCATCCCGATCAGATCGAATTCGCGCTCGCCGGCGCGGCGCAGGCCTGCGGCGAGATCCAACGCTTGTGCAAGCAGCACAAGATCGCACTCACATTCGTCTACATCCCGCCGGGCTTCGACATCGACGGCGTCTTGAAACCAGCCTTCGCCAAGGCCAGGGATGTGCTCGGGCTGTCCAACGCGGACCTGCAGGAATTCCACCGGCTGGCGGACAAGCTGATCGG
>JANMRV010000338.1:0-2573 GCA_031388685.1 Planctomycetota bacterium | reverse complement strand
CTGCCGCGGGCAAGCTTCGTTCGCTTCGCCCGCCAGAGCGAAGCCATGGATGCGCTGCGCCTGGCGCGCGCGTTCGAAATTGCGGACGGCGGCGCTGGAGCGGAACTGGCGCGCTGGACGAGCGAACTGTCCGCGCTTTCTCCGGCGCAGAAATTCCCCGTGGCCTGGATCACTGCAGAAGATCTTGCACGCGCCGGCGTGCCGCGCGGACCGCGCTGGAGGCTGCTGCTCGAGGCGGCAGAGACCGAACAACTCGAAGGCCGCTTGAATTCGCGCGAGGAAGCGCTGCGCTGGCTCGAGTTGCGCGCGCAGGAATCCAGCCGCGGCTGATCAGCTCGGCGGGAACACCTTGCGCAGGCTCGCCGCGACGGCATAACCCGCAAGGATCAGCGCGGCGACGATCAGCGCATCGAAGTGCGGCGGCCGCCAGGCCAGTGCCGCAAGCGCGGCGGCGAACATCAGGAAGCGGCGCAGCGCAAGACCCATGGAGCGCTCGACATCCGCGCGCGTCCAGGCGCGACTGGAAAACGCTGCTCGGCCGAGAGTCAGGGACGCGGGGAAAGCGAGCGCGATCGACACGAGCCGCGCGCCCAGCGTGTGAATGCTCGATTCAAATGGAGGGAGCAGCGCCACCAGCATCAACATGACTGACGCCGACAGCACCAGTGCCTTGGGGCGTGCTCCGCGAAGGTCTGTGTCCTCGCCGTCTTCGTAGCGGCCAAGCTGCGAGACGCGCAGCACGTAGAGCGCAAAGAGTGCCAGCGGCAAGAGCGCGTGTTGCCAGGGAATCGAAGCAGCGAAGCTGCCTTGCGCGAAGAACAGGCCGATTCCGAGATTTCCAGCGCGACACAGCGAGAGCAGGATCGGCCCGATCCATCGGCCGCGGCCGACCAGGTTGTAGGCGATCGCCAGTGCTGCGAGCCCCGCGGACCACAAGCCCGCGTCGCGGCTGTGCAGCAGCGCGAGCAGGGGGCCGAGCAGCAACAGTGTCGCCGCCAAGGCCAGCGCGGTCGCGGGACGCACGGCTCTGCTTGGAATCGGCCGCGACGGTCGCGTGCGCGCGTCGTGCTCGCGATCGTGCCAGTCGTTGAGCGCCATGGCGCCGTGGTAGACGCACAGCGAAGAACCCATCAGCCAGAAAGGCCCCGGGCCCGCGGGCCAGATTCCCGAGCCGGCGAAGACGAGTCCGGCGGCGACATCGGCCACGGCACTCGGCGCGAGCGAAAGCCGCAGCAATCTTCCGAGGGCCAGCGCGCTCACTCGATCAAGCGGCGGATGTCATTGAAGGTCACGAAGACGACCAGGCCAAGGATCAACACCAGGCCGACCATCTGGCTGTAACCCAGCACACGTTCGTTGACAGGCGAGCCCTTGACCTTCTCGATCAACAGGAAGAAAAGATGGCCGCCGTCGAGCACCGGAATCGGCAGCACGTTGATGAACGCGAGATTCAGGCTCAGCGTGCACAGGAAGAAAAGCAGCTTGGCCAAGCCCATGCTGGCGAAGAAGTAGCTGACCTGGGAGATCGCGATGATCCCCCCGAGGCTGTCGCTGCTGACGCTGCCGCGGAAAATGCCGCTCAGCGTGTTCCAACTGTCGGCAAGAAATTTCCACGAAGATTGCGCGCCGATCTGAGCCGCCTCGGCGAACGTCTCGGCGCGATAGATGTAAGTCGCCGGCCGCAACAGCAATCCATACTCGGGCTGCGGCAATTCACCCGGCGTGACCTCGAAATCCAAGAACCGCCGGCTGCCGCCCTGCGTTCGCCGCTCGACGTTGACCGTCAGGCTCTCGCCCGCTCGCGCTTGTGCCTTGATGGCCGCGGAGATGTCGCTCCACTTTTCCGTGGGCCGGTCCCCGATGCGCACGATGCGATCGCCGCTTTCGAGGCCCGCTTTCGAGGCCGCGCTTCCCGTCTGGGGCACGGCGCGCGTGCTCTCCGCGTCACTGACCAGCGCGGTGTCGCGCAAGGCTTCTTGAACCAGTCGAGCTTCGAGCGGCGTGACGGAAAGGACGACCTCGCGCTTGTCGCGCAGGACCACGAGTTCGAAGGCGCGGCCCGTGCTCTGGCGCAGCGCCGCAGCGAAGTCGCCCTCGCGAATCATGGCTTGTCCGTCCAGCCGCAGGATTCGATCCTCGGGCTGCAGACCAAGCCGCGAGATCGCTTCGCCGCTGCGAACGTCGCGCACCAGACAGGTCAGCGGTTCCACGCCCAGGAACAAGTCCGGCTTGCGCTGGTTCTTCTTCGGCGCGGCCCTTGGCGTGACGCTGAGATTCAGCGTGGCCGATTCGCGCAAGATCTCGACTTCGAGTGCTTCCCCACGGCGCATTTTCGCGAGCAGCGCCGGCGCCAGGTCGTCGCGCGTGCCATTGACGGCCATCAGCCGGTCGCCGTCGCGCAGGCCCGCGGCGAAGGCCGGCGAATCGGGCGCGACGTCGATATGGCCCTCGGGATCCGCGGCCAGGCCGACGTCGATCGTCTTGATCCCCTCGCCCCTCGCGTAACCGGGCCGCACGATGAGCGTGCTCTCGCTGCTCGAGCCCGCCGCGCGCACGAGCAGCGGAATTTCATC
>JANMRV010000315.1:0-3097 GCA_031388685.1 Planctomycetota bacterium | reverse complement strand
CGATCGATCAGACCACCGGCGAGACCACGCGGCTGCCGAGTGACCTCAGCACCGCCGGCAGCGGGTTGGTGACGCTCGCCGACGGCACGCTCCTCGGCGGGTTCGATTCCGACGTCCTCTACGTGCTCGGTACCGACGGGGTCGAGCTCGCACCTACCCCGAATTCGTGCAGCTCGAATCGCCGGGCAAGAGCCGCGGCAACGACGATCTGTGGGTCGTGCGCCTGAGTGAAAACGCGGGCGTCGATCCGGAGACCAAGCCGGCGATCTTCATCTGCGCGGCGGTGGGACTTACGGATGTGCAGGGCACCGAACTCGCGCTTTCGTCGCTGGTCGAATTCTTGCAGGAACACGCGCGCCAGGAGCGCGTCGCTCGCGCGCTGCGCGAGACGACGATGTACTTCCTGCCCTGCGGCAATCCTGACCTGCGCTCGACTGTCCTGAACGGACTCGAGTCGGGCTCCGGCGCCGCGCTGTCCGGCAATTCACGCGTCGATCTCGAGCGCAATTATCCGGTCGGTTGGAGTCCGTTCCAGCTCGCCGGTGACGAGGGCATCAGCAACCCCGGGCCCTATCCGCTGTCGGAGCCCGAGGCTCGATTGATCAGCACGTTCCTCGTCCAGCACGAGAACATCGGCGTGGTCGTCGGTTTCGCGCCGAGCAATCTGGAGCAGCGCAGGTCCGACCAAGAACCGCAGCTCGTGCGCGAATCCGCGAACCTGCAGCGGCTTCTGGATGCGCAAGCCCTGAACGGGGGCGCGCTGCTCGCATTCAGCGGCCGTGCCGCGGAACCGCGCGGCGCGCTCGACGACTTTGCGTACGGTCAGCTCGGCGCGCTGCCGGTGCGACTTTTGTGCGGCGAGTTCGACGCCCAGAGCGGGCTCGCGCTGCCGCGCACCGACGAGATCGCGCCGTTGGCGCGCAAGGTCGCGGCTTCGCTGCTCGCCATGAGCGAGGCCCTGCCCAGGCTCTCGGTCGCCGGCACTTCGGTGCAGCGCCTGAAGAACGACCTGTGGCAGGTCGAAGTCACGATCGCCAACGTCGGCGGATTGCGCACGCAATCGGAACTTGGTTCCGCGCGGCGTTCCGTCGGCCTGCCAAGACTGCTCGTGCGCGGCGGAAAACTCGCCGGCGCGGGCCTGCGCGTGGGCAAGGACGAGACCTATCGATCCGTGCCGCTGGACGAGGGCGGGTTCGCGCTGACCGAACTCGAGGGCGGCGCGCAGTTGCGTGTGCGCGTGCTGATCGCCGCGCCCGCGGAGACGACGCTCGAATTCACGGCCACTTCGCCGCGCGCGGGCAGGGCCGGAGCCTCGCTGGTCCTGCGCTGATCAGCGCCGAGCCAGGTGGGACTCGAGTCCGGGCAGCGCTTTCAGGACCACGCGTCCGATGATGCCGAGGCTCTCCTTCGAGCAGTTCTCGAGCACGTCGTGCTTGGTGTGCCACCAGGCGTTGTTCGGGCCGAAGTTGAAGTCGATCAAGTCGATTGAGCGGATGCCCGCGGCCATGAAGATCAGGTGATCGTCGATGATCTCCGCGCCGCGCCGCGGCGAGACGTGCTCGCCAAGTTTCAGATCGCGGGCCGCATCTGCGAACGCGGCGTAGATGCCCTGATCGGAGTTGCCCTCGAGGTCGATGTGCAGATCCTTGTCGCCGACCATGTCGAGGAGCACGCAGGCCTTGAAGTTCGCCGCGCGGCCGGTCGCCTTCAGAAACGCCGCGTGGTATCGCGAACCGTAGCGATTGTCGGGATCGCGCCATTCGAGGTTGACGGCTTCCTCGCCGTCGAGGAACAGCAGGCGAAAGCCGAATTCGCGCTTGGGGCCGGCGGCCAGCGCGCGGGCCATTTCCAGTAGCACGGCCGTGCCCGAGCCGGCGTCGTTCGCACCGACGAAGTTGCCGGGCAGACGTTTCGTGTCGTAGTGCGTGCAGAACAGGATCCAGGCTGAGTCCTTCTGCTCCTTGGCCGGCGCGAAGTCGACGTAGAGATTCACGAAGGCGAGTTCACCCACGGGTGTGGCCTCCTTGAAGGCTTCGCGCACCGGCTTGAGACCGACGGCCTTGAGCTCGGTCTCTAGGTAGACGCGCGCCGCCTCAGCCCCTGGCGTGCCGGCCTGCCTCGGACCGATGGCCACGAGCCTCTCGAGGTCCGTCCAGGCGCGTCCAGCATCGAAGTTCGCGGTCTGCGGCGCGGTCGCGGCGGGGCCCGGCACACAGCTCCCCGAGAGCAGGCTGCAACAGATCAGTCCGGCACCCAGCACTGTCGCGGGGAATCCCGCGAGTTCGGACCAACGACGGAGGGATCGCTTCATGCGCCCAGCTTATCGCCCCTGCGGCCACGGTGTGCCAGCCACTTTGTCGGCCCTGCTTCCCAAGCTCGGGCCGCCGCGCATCGCTCGGGGTCCAGTTCCGTTGGGCCTGGGCCGAGAGCAAGGCGGGGCCATCGGTCCCAAGCACCCATGAATCCGACCCGACAGAGCCTGTACGAGATTGCGCGAGCGACGGACACACACGCCACCCACGCGGCCATGAACTGGGAGGGCAGCCTCGAGCAGTACATGGCGCTGGTCGAAGAGCGCCCCGCTCTCGCGCGCAACGCCTGGCAGCGGCTGATCGACATGCTCGAGAGCCACGGCTGCGTTCCGGTGCGCGGCGACGGCACGCCGCGGCACTGGAGACTTTTCGACGATCCCTTCGACAGCGGTCGCGACGCGATCTATGGACTCGACGCGACGCTCGACGAATTCGTGATGATCATTCGCGCCGGCGCGCGCGGACTAGGGCCCGAGCGGCGCGTGCTCTTGCTGCACGGTCCCGTGGGCGCGGCCAAGAGCACCATCGCGCGGCTGCTCAAGCGCGGCCTCGAGCGCTACTCGCAAACCGACGACGGCGCGATCTACACCTTCTCCTGGAATCTGGATGGCGAAATCATTCCCTCGCCGATGCACCAGGATCCGCTGCTGCTCGTGCCGGAGTGCGCGCGCGCGGAAATGGAAGCGCGGCTCAACAAGAAACAGCGCGGCGAATATCGCCTGGCGATCCGCGGCGATCTCGATCCGGTCAGCCGCTTCTGCTGGCGCGAATTGATGAAGCGCTAC
>JANMRV010000219.1:0-2396 GCA_031388685.1 Planctomycetota bacterium | reverse complement strand
GCCGCGGCCGCCCATGCCGACAAAGCGGTAAGGCGACGGCTTTACTGTCAAAACCGGGCTAATCGTTGCGTAGAAACGCGGGTTTTGGCCCGCTTGAGAAGCAGCATCCTGGCGCGTGATCCACAGGGTGCCGCGCTCGATCGCGCGCGCGCCTTCGAACGTATCCTCGAAGGCCGCGAGTGGGTCAGCAACCTTTCGCTCCAGCTCGAGGCTGCGCGGGTGGAACCCGGCGATGATTGGGTCGTGCGCGCCAGCGCGACCAATCGCGGAGACGTCGAACTGACCCTGCGCGGCGCGCCGCCGGCCTTGCGCATCGCGCTGATCGGCGTTTCGCCCGACGGGCTCGAGCAACGTTTCTCGCAGCTCGTGCCCGTCGACGTGCTGGCTGTCTGGCGCCTGCCGCCGGGCGTCACCAGTTCCGAGCAGGTCGGCCGTTTCGCCATTCCGCCGGGCGGAGCGCTCGCGGTGCGCGCCATCTTCGCATTGGAATTCCTGCCGGGCGAAGTCGTGCGCGAGGCCGAGGTCAGGCCGACGACCAACGTGGGACCCGCGCGCACCGAAGTGATCCGGCTCGCCGATTTCCTGCCCAAGCCGCCGGTCGACGCCGCGGAACTCGCGCGCTACGTTCGCGACGAGATGATCCGCACGGCGCCGCTCCTGGAGCGCGCGGTGCGTATCCCGCTCGCGGAACGCGCGCACGCACTCGATCTCTTGACGCCGGCCGTGCTCGAGTTGCCCGCGGGCGAGCTGGAGAAGGTGACCGTGGCGCTGCGCTGGCTCTCCGGCCAGAGCGATCTGGGAGCCGATACGCGCAGTTGGCGTCAATGGCTCACCGAGCGCTCGAAGTTGCGCGAGAGGGAATTGCGCGAGGGCCCCAGAGGCCAGTCCGCGCTAGAACTGCCGGATCCCCCGACGTACCGTCAGTGAGCGCGGCGATCCGCGTCATGGCATGAAGCTCCAAACCATCGATTCTTTCGCACGCGGCGCGATCGATCTGATCGAACGCGCCGATCTCGCCCAACGCCTGTCCGCGCAGCGACCGCTGCGGGTCAAGTTCGGCATGGATCCCAGTTCTGCGGATCTGCACCTTGGGCACTGCGTGCAGTTGTTCAAACTGCGCGCGCTGCAGCTGGCCGGTCATCAAATCGTCTTGATCGTCGGCGATTCCACCGCCATGGTCGGCGATCCCTCCGGTCGCAACAAGCTGCGGCCACAGCTCACGCGCGCACAGGTCGAGGGCAACCTGAAGACCTACGTCGAGCAGGTCTCCAAGGTGCTCGATATGGCAAAGACCGAGGTCCACAGGAACTCGGAATGGTTCGATGCCATGCGCTTCGATGACGTGCTGCGCCTGGCGTCGCGCATGACCGTGGCGCGCATGCTGGAGCGCGACACGTTCCAGAAACGCACCAGCGAGAACGAGCCGATCGGCATCCACGAACTGCTCTACCCGCTGATGCAGGGCTGGGATTCGGAGATGATCAAGAGTGACGTCGAACTCGGCGGAAGCGATCAACTCTTCAATCTGATCGTCGGCCGGCACATGCAGGAGCAGATGGGGCAGCCGGCGCAGGTCGTGATGACCATGCCGCTGATCACGGGCTTCGACGGCCGCAAGATGTCGAAGAGCTACGACAACTCGGTGCCGCTGACGGATTGCGCGCGCGAGATGTTCAACAAGATCAAACGCGTCGAGGACAGGCATGTCCAAAGCTGGTTGGAGTTGCTGACGGATCTCGAGCCGGCCGAGATCGCGCGGCTGTGCGCCGGCGACTGGCGCGACGCCAAGGACCGGCTGGCCACGGAAATCACGCGCTTTTTCCACGGCGAAGCGAGTCTGGAGACGGTGCGCGACGCGCCCGCGCTGGCCTGGCCCAACCCGGCCGTCACGAGCATGCCGCTCGCAAACCTGATCAAGGAATTGAATCTTTGCGCGACGACTTCAGAGGCGCGCAGGGCGATCGAACAGGGCGGCGTCACGGTCGACGGTCGGATCGTGAAACTGCCCATGCAGGTCGTGACGATCGGCGCGCAGCCGATCCTGATTCAGGTCGGCAAGCGCCGAGCGGCGCGGGTGTCGCCGCTGTAGTTGCGCGAAAGTGCGCCGCTCTGAACTTAGGCTCTGTCACGGAATGACAGATCCATTGCGCCGGCCCCCGCCGTCGCTGGCTGCGTTGCGCCTCCTCGGAAACCATGCAGGTTGCCTGCGTCGGCGCGCCTTGCCAGCGACGACGGTTGCTCGCCGAAATGGACCTGTTATTCCGTGACAGAGCCTTAGTACTACTGTGTCACGAAAAGCCGGGTCGCATGACGCCACAGGACGCGCAATATCCGAGCACTTGTAGCAAGTTGCGCATCACGCGTACTCGGAAGCTTGCGACCGAAGTCGGTTCATG
>JANMRV010000213.1:0-10962 GCA_031388685.1 Planctomycetota bacterium | reverse complement strand
GTCCTTGCGGGCGAGGTCGAGGTCGGCGTGATCCCAAGGCACACGATCAGCCAGTACACGGCGATCGCGAGCAGCCAACTGACCCAAGGCCGCTTGCCGAGCGATTCGATCCACGCAGGCAATTCTTGTCCCACGGCGATCCACGCGCTGACGACCGCGAGAATCATCCCGAGCGCCAGCCAGTCGTAATAACTCAGCGGATAGACCAGGAAGCGCTGCCAGGAAAACCACGATCCATAGGGGCCCGTCTCCGGGCGCTCGCTCCACAACAAATAGGCGCGCAGGGCGTGCACGCCCAGGTAGATCGTGGAGAGTCCTACGAGCTGCACGAAGAACTTGCGCTTCAGCGAGGTCGCATGGCGGCTCGGCCAGCGCAACATCCACGCGAGCAGCGGCAGCGAAAGGTAATAGGCGACTTCGATCACCAGCGTCCACGAAACATTGAGTCCGGCCTTGAGGTAACCGACGCGATAATTCTGCACGAGCCCGTAGAGCGTCGCGAAATCGCCGAAGGTCGCAATCGTGTAGATGCCCAGGCCGTAAACCGCAACGCTGAGCGCGAGCCAGTAGGCCGGAAAGATGCGCGTGAAGCGCCGCTTGAGGAACGCGCCGCCGCGCGGCGGTTTGCGCGACTCGAAGTGCGCGAGAACGAACGGCCGATAGAGCAGGCAGCCCGAAATCACGAAGAACATCGTCAGCGCCGTCGTGCCCGACTGCGACCACCACAGTCTGGCGCCGGCTCCGAATGCCGTGGGGCGCAACAGGATGAAGGCGTGGTAGCTGAAGACCAGCGTCAACGCGACCGCCCGCAAGCCGTCGAAACACGGCAGAGCAACGTCCTGATTCTTGGGCGCCGCGACCGTCGACGGTGCGGCCTGCGCTTCACGTCGCTCGACGCTTGATTCAGGACTCATCGGAGCTTCGAACATCAGGCGGCTGGCGCCCGGGAATGCTACCCCGCTGTGGAGCCCGCGGCCCGGCCAAAAAACGGCGTCCGTGGCCGCGCATTCACGGGCGACGTCGCAGTGGGACCGCAGTCGAGGCCTGCTAGGCTGTGTGTATGCAAATCGACTGGTACTACCACCGCGGCGGCTGACTGGGCTGCACGCGGGCCGGCGCCCTGCTCGGCGCGACCCACACGACTGTCCGTGAGACGGTCGATGCCAAGAAAAAACGTTTCGGCGAGCCGGAGCTTGCAGCTCTTTTCGCGGGCGCGAAGCGCATTCGAGTCTGCAAAGGCAGCAAGGTCACGGAACTCGATCCCGCGGATCCGGCGACGTTCAGCCTGGCGCTGGGCAATTCAGGAAACCTGCGCGCCCCAAGCGCACGCGTTGGAAAAACCTGGCTGGTCGGATTCGGCGAGGCCGCGTGGAAGGAGTTTCTCGGCGGCGCGTGAGCTGCTCGGCGCAGCCTGATCCTCGCTTCAGCCTAGACCGTCGAGCGCGCCGGTCGAGTCGCCGAAGGACGCGCGCTTCACGCCCGCAAGCCCGAGCAGCGACACGAACAGGTTCGCGCAGGGCGTGTTTTTCGCGTAGCGCACATGCCGGCCAAAGTTCACGTCGCCGCCGCCACCGACGAGCACGATCGGCAGATCTTCGTGATTGTGCCGATTGCCGTCGCTGATGCCGCTGCCGTAGAGCACCAGGCAATGATCGAGCAGGCGCCTGTCGCCTTCGGTGTGTTTCGCCAGGCGCTCGACCACGCGCGCGAACAGGGAAACGTGGTACTGATCGATCAGCGCGACTTTCGCGCGCTTCTCGGGCGCGTCGCCGTGGTGCGAAATCTCGTGGTGGCCTTCGGGCACGCCGAGATCCGGATAGGCGCGATTCGAACCTTCGTTGGCGAGCATCAGCGTCGCCACGCGCGTCGAATCGGTCGCGAAGGCGAGCGCGATCAAGTCGCCGAGCACGCCGACGTGCTCGGCGAAATCCTTGGGAATCCCGGCCGGTTCGATCGCGCCCTCGGGCGCATGAGTGCGCGCGCGCTCGGCAGCTTCGATGCGCCGCTCGAGTTCGCGCACGCCGGAAAGGTACTCGTCGATGCGCCGCCGGTCGGCCGCACTCAGCCGTGAATCCATCGCACGCGCGTCCTCGCGCACGCTGTCGAGCACGCTCTTGCGGCGCGCCAGGCGCTCCGCGCGCGCGATCGCGCTCTCGTTGCGCGGTCCGTCGGCGAACAAACGCTCGAAGACCAGCCGGGGATCGACCTCCTTCCCGGCCGGAGTGCTCGCCCCGCGCCATGAGATGTTCGATGAATAGGCGCAGGCGTAACCGGAATCACATTGTCCGCCGAGACGGCCGGACTCCGTCCCCAGTTCGAGCGAGCGCAGGCGCGTGCGCGTGCCGATCTGTGCGGCCAACACCTGATCGACGGAAACGCCCACCGAGATGTCCGCGCCCGCGGTCTTCTTCGGTTGCGCGCCGGTCAGGAACGCCGCCGCGGAGCGCGCGTGATCGCCGGGACCATCGCCGTTGGCGCGCGCCTTGTCGTGCGTCAGCCCCGAGAGCACGAGCAGGTTCGAGCGCCAGGCTTCGAGCGGGGTCAGCGTCGGCGGAAGAGTCTCCAGAGCTCCTTCACTCGGCGGCGTCCACGGATCCATCTGCGCGCCATTGGGCGTGGAGACGAACAGGAAACGCAGCACCGGCTCGGCTCCGAGCGCGGCCTCTGCGAACGGCGCGGCGGCGCGGGCCATGGATTCGAGCCACGGCAAGGCGATCGCGATTCCCGCGCCGTGGAGCAGCGTGCGCCTGGAAAGTGCCTGTTGCTTCATCGGAGGGCTCCAGCGTGGCTGAACGCGGGTTGGCGGCAGACGATTTCGATGACGGAAGAAACGCTTCGTTGCGTCGCGGACAGGCCGTCGACCGCGCGTTGGAGCTCGCGCTCCTCGCCGCGCGTCGGTGCGCGGCCGATGGCGTACAGGAAGAGCGCGCGAGCCAAGGACTGCGGAAAGGCATTGCGCGACTTCAGATAATGCTTCAGCGCGACGACGCCGTCGACTTGCGTCCCGTCCGCGAAAGTTCCGCGCGCATCGACTTCCAGCGCGCCTTCGTGCGTGCGGCGCTGTCCGATGGCATCGAATCCTTCGAGCGCGAAACCGAGTGGATCGAGCCGGTCATGGCAACTCGCGCAGTCTTCCTTCGACCGGTGCAGATCGAGTTGCTCGCGCAGGGTCTTCGGCACGACTCCCGCCACAGGTTCGCTGAGCGCGCCAACACCCGGCGGGGGCGGCGGCACGCGGCTGCCTAGCAGTGTCTCGAGCACCCATTTGCCGCGTTTGACCGGCGAAGTGCGCGTCGGATTCGAAGTCGCCGTCAGGATCGCCGCCTGGCCGAGCAGTCCACCGCGCTCGCGGTCGGTCAGGTGAATGCGGCGCATGCCTTCGCCCACGATGCCTTCCATTCCGTAGAGACGTGCGAGTCGTTCATCGACGAAGGTGAAGTCCGCGTCCAAGAATTCTTCGAGCGGCCGATCCTCGCGCAGCATGGCTTCGAAAAAGGCTTCGCTCTCCTGGCGCATCGACGCAAGCAGTGCTTCATCGGCTGCTGGAAACGTGTGCAGATCGGGTGTTGCTCGTTCGAGTGCGCGCCAACCCAGCCACTGCCCGGCAAATTCCTCGACGAGACTCCGCGAGCGCGCATCGCGCAGCAGGCGCTGGATTTCGCGCGCGCGGACTGTTTCGTCCAGCAGTTCGCCGCTCGCCGCAATCTCGAGCAGCCGCATATCCGGCGCGCTGGCCCACAGAAAGTACGAGAGCCGCGTGGCCAGCTCATAGGCCGAAAGCGTTTCAGCGCTGTTCGTGGTCTCGATGCGATAGATGAAATGAGGCGACGCGAGCATGGCGACGAGGGCCAGGCGCGCGCGCTCGCGGCCAGGCGCGGACGGCTCCGAGAGGTTCGCTAGGCGCTCGACTTCATCCGCGGCGAGTGGCCGGCGCCAGACGCGCAGGCCCAACGCGTGGAGCGTGGATTCGAATGATTTCTCGGCGAGCAGCGCATCGATCCACTGTGTGAACACCATCGCCGGCGCGGGATCGAGCGGTCCAACAAGCGTCAGGCTCGCCAGGTGCGCGTTGCGGTCCTGGCGTTCGACGCCCGGGCCCTTCTCGACGTAGTAATCGTTGACGAAACGGGCCGCGATCTCATGCGAGCCGGATTCGAGACTTGCAGTCAGATCCAACGTTTCGCCAGGTGCGCTTTGCGCGTGGATTTCGCGTTCGCCAAGCGAACGGCCGTCGAATTCGAACGAAAGGCGCGGCGCCTCGTCGCCGGCCATGTCGCCAAAGGCGCTGACTTCGATGCGATAGCGGCCGCTGCGCGGAAGATCGAGGCGCGTAAACGCCTTGCCGACCGAGTACATCGACAGTTCCGTCGCGTATTTCTTGGCGCCGCCTTCGACTTCCAGTTCCCCGGGGCCCATTTGGCGGGTCGTGCAATCGACGATCGGCGGCAGCGCGCGCGTCGCTACGCGTTCAGCGGCTTCGATCCAGCGCTCGACGGCGAGTTCGCCGGCCGTTGCGACCGCGGCATCGTTGTCGAACATCGCACCGACGTCGTCCGCGGGAAAGAATTCGCGCGTGGGGTAACTGACCCCGAACAGGTCGCGCACGGTGCGTTCGTATTCGGATCGATTCAGTCGCCGCAGGGTCGGCCGGACGATCGCGGCCTCGGGCAGGCGAATCTCGAGCCAGGCGAGTGCGGCATCGAGCTCTGTTTCCGCGGGGCGCGGCCGACTCGGCGGGGGCATTTCGCCGAGCAGCAAGCGTTCGCGCACGCGCTCCAGGGAATCGTCCAGGGAGGCGTCGCCCGACAGCGCAGTCGAGCCGTCGATCCATGCCGCGAGGTCGAGGTCACCCTTCGGCCGAGGAGTCGAGTGGCATTCGATGCAGTGGCCGCGGATCAAGGCCGCGAGCATCTCGTCCGCGCCCGGCGCGGGGGGCGCTTGCAGCAGGAGGAGCGCGCAGGGCCACATGGAGTTAGTCTAGTCGAGCGCCGCGCTCCCGCGCTGCTCCCATGACTCATTCCAGGCAACCCGGCCGCGACCCCAAGGCGCAGGAAAGTGCCAATTCCAAGCCGGCTTTCGGCGCACGGTCGCTCGCTGGGTTGGCGTCGTTGGCGTCCCGGCTGCCCTCCCAGACGACGCCTGAACCTGCCGCCGCGCCGCGCGCCGACCAGGCCGAACAGTCGCCGCTCGTTCGCGCGTTGTCGGGTCGAATCGTGATCTCGCGCGAGTCGAAAGGCCGCGGCGGCAAGACCGTGGTCTTTGCGCGCGGTATCGACGGGCCGCAGGCACTTCTGGAATCGCTGGCGAAGGAACTGCGGCAGGAGCTGGGCACGAATGTGCGCGCCCTGGACGGCGCCTTGGCCGTGCATGGCGCGTTGAGCGAACGCTTGGCGGCGAGCCTGAAGAAGCGCGGCGCGTTGCGAGTCGTTCTAGGGAATTGAGCATGGAAACGCCCGAACGGGATGCAGCGGCGCCTCCGTCCGGCACGCTCGAGCGCTGGGCCTGGGATTACGTGCTCTCGCGCGACGCAGCGCTGAAACTCGAACCCGCGGAACTTCCGCAGGCGTCCGGGCTCGAGTGGGAAGCAGAGCCTCCGACCCGGCGGCTCGTCGCTCCCGGCCGGCCCGCGAACTGGCAGATCGTCTCGCGTCACGCGCGCACGCCGAGCGCCGCGAGCCTGGCTGTGGCGCGCAATCGCGCCAAGCTGGCGCTGACCTTCGCTCACCACGAAGTGCAGGCCGCTGAGTTGATGGCCTGGGCCATCCTCGCGTTCCCGCGGACTCCGCGCGAGTTCAGGCTCGGCCTTGCGCGCCTGGTGGTCGATGAAGCCCGGCACGCGCGCGCCTATGTGGCCCACGCGCGAAAACTCGGCATGGAACTTGGCGATCATCCGGTGCGCGACTGGTTCTGGCAGCGCGTCGGCAGCGTCGAGCAGCCGGCGCAATTCGTGGCGCTGCTCGGACTTGGTTTCGAAGGCGCCAACCTCGATCACTCGGCGCGTTACGCGACGCTTTTCCGTGGCGTTGGCGACGAAGCTGGAGCGTTGTTGCAGGAAACGATCGGAGCGGAGGAGCACGCCCACGTGCGTTTTGCCGCGCACTGGTTTGCGCAGTTCACCGGCGCGCTGGACTTCCAGACCTGGCTGGCGCACCTGCCCAAACCTTTGACGCCGCTGGTGCTGCGCGGAGTGCAGTTCTCGCGCGCGGCGCGCATCGACAGCGGCATGCCTGTGGAATTCGTCGATGCGCTGGAACGCTGGCGGCCCCAAGCGCCCGTACGCTGAGCGATCCGATGTGAAATCCGCGTGGGCCGCGACCCGATTCCACGCGCGGGCTTGGAACGTCGCGAGCGGCTGCTACCTTGTGCGGCTCGCCTGCGCATACCCCGAGTTCCGCAACCATGTCGATCCAAGTCCGTTCTGAACGCACGATCCTGGCCCTCGTCGGGGCAGTGCAGTTCATCAACATCCTGGACTTCATGATCGTGATGCCGATGGGGCCCGACCTTGCGCTCGCGCTCGGCATCCCCAAGCACGAGATCCCGAACATCGGCGTCGCCTACACGGCGGCGGGCGGTATCGCGGGCTTCGCCGGCTCGTTCTTCCTGGATCGTTTTGATCGGCGTACCGCGCTGATCGTTTGTCTGCTCGGTCTGTTCGCGGGCACGGCGCTGGCGACGCTGGCCACAGGTCTTGGAACTCTGATGGCCGCGCGCGTGTTCGCGGGCATGTTCGGCGGCCCGGCGAGTTCGATCGCGATGTCGATCGTCTCCGATGTCGTGCCGCCGGAGCGCCGCGGCCGTGCGATGGGGCAGGTGATGGGCATGTTCGCCGCGGCCAGCGTGCTCGGCGTGCCCGCGGCCCTCGAACTCGCGCGTCATTTCGGCTGGCGCAGCCCCTTCACCGTCGTCGCGCTGCTCGGTCTTGTGATCTCGGTGCTGGTCATGTTTGCGATGCCGCCCATGCGCGGGCACCTCGAGGGCCGCGAGCCGGGCCATCGAGCCGTGCCGGCGCTGAACCTGCTGCGCGATTCGACCGTGCTGATCTCGTATTCGAGCACGCTGATCCTGATGGCGAGCAACTTCGCGATCGTGCCGATCCTCTCGACGTATCTGCAGTTCAACCTGGGTTATCCGCGCGAGCGCCTGTCGATCCTCTATCTCTTCGGAGGCATGGTGAGCTTCGTCGGCATGCGCATGATCGGCCGCCAGGTCGATCGGCACGGCGCGGCCAGAGTTTCGCTGTGGGCGACGGGCTGTCTCTTGATCGTCATGTTCGCGTGGTTCGTAGATTACTCGCCCGTGATTCCGGTGCTGGCGCTGTTCATGGGCTACATGTTCACGACTTCGATTCGCGGCGTGGCCTACCAGACCGTGACGTCGAAGGTGCCCAAGGCCGAAGAGCGCGCGGGTTACATGTCGCTGCAGTCGATGGTCTCGCACCTCGCGGCCACGCTGGGCGGCGTCGGGGCGTCGCTGGTGCTCGTCGAACGCGCCGACGGCAGCCTCGCGGGCATGGACACGCTGGCCTTCGCCGCCATGGCAGGGGCGCTGCTCGTGCCATGGATCCTGTGGCGGCTCGAGCTTCGCCTGGCGAGCCGGGCGAAGCCGCTGGTCGCCTCAGTTACCTAGCGCCTTGCGCTGATCGCGCATCGAGGACGCCGAGCGCTGGAACTTCATCTCGACGGGCGGCATCGACGCGACGTCGAGGATGCGCAGCAAAGTCGAGTGCACGGTCGCGTCGTCATCGTCGAAATCGCCGTGGCCACGTGCTCGCGACGCACCGGGCTGATCGGGCGGCACGTCGTTGGGAGCCTGGATCCACTGACGTTTGCCGCCGAAGAGCCCTGACAGTTGGGCGTCCTTCTTGATGAACTTCGCCATGCCCAGGATCGGCTCGCCATCGGGCCGGAACATCGGGATGCGCGCCGTGGCGTCGAGCGAGTTAGAGACCAAGTACAACAGCGACTTGTTGTAGATCTTCGCGCAGTTGTCGTCCTGCTCGACCTTGTCGCTCAGCGTGTAGAGCGCGAAGCGATCGATCGCGGGCAATGCGGGCAGATAGGCCTGTTTGAACAGTGCCGTGGTGCAGGCCGGGGCCCACAACGAAAGTGAAGCGATTCTCTGACCCAGCCCCTGCGTGCCCTTAGCAGGCCCCGCTGAAATCGTTCCGGTCTTCGCAGCTGCCAGACGCTGCACGACTCCCGACATGAAGATCGAACCCGCGCTGTGGCCGGCGACGTGCACTTCGATCGAGGGATCTTTTCGCAGCAACGCGGCGAGTTCCTCGAGCACGATCCAGGCACCCCCGACCTCTGGCCGCGAGGCGCGCTCGGCGTTCTCGCGCATCTCGCTCCACAGCGGTTTGCCGAGTGCGCGCGCGAGCGGCTCGAGCGCGTCGTCGAGGCGATCGAGCATGAAGTCCTTGGCTGCGCCCAAGAAACCCTCGGGCCGCCGCTTGGCGAGCGCGTCGCGCAGGATGTTCGAGATCGTGGTCCAGGCGTCGGTCTTCCAGATGAAGCACAAGGGATAGATTTCGCGCTGCATCATGGTCGCGCGGTAATCCGCGGCGCGTTGGATCGCATTCTCTTCGCCGACCAGACCGCCGTGGGCGTAGAGCAGGATTCGCCTGCGCTTCCAGGTCTTCGTGAGCCTAGGAAAATCGTTACCCAGGATCTGGGCCACGTCCGCGCGCGAAGTGCCGTAGCTGCCCGTGTCGCGCAATTCGCCTTCATTGCCGAAGGAAAGGATGTGCGGCCGCAAATCCGCGTTGCTGTAGGACGCGCGCGCATTGGCGGCGGCCGAGTTCACCAGAGCCGTCGTTGCCGCGCGCTGCATTTCGACCGGCGCACCCAATCGCGCGACCCACACGTCCGTGCCGTTGGCCAGCCAGTCGTCGTAGCTGATGCGCGCGAAACCGCGTCTGCCCCAATCCGCCCCCCAGGAGTTTTGCAGCCAGAATCCGTGCGCGTCGTAGCCGACGATGGCGAAGGCGTGCCCTCCCAAGGCGTCGTCGCGGTAGGGGATCAGGCCGTCGGCTTTCAGCGCGTTCCAACCCGAGTGGCAGGTGCATGTGGCGTAAAGCACGCCGACTTCGGAGATCGCGCTGTGCATCGCGACGAGATCCTTGTGGTTGACGCGGCAGTAAGCACCGAGCGGCCGCGCGAGCGCGTCCGTGGCACGTTCAGAGTCGAGCACGCCCGCGCGTTTTTTCGCGTCGTAGGGCCAGTTCTTCGCCGAACATACGCCGTGCTTGTGCCAGCCCTTCATCGCCGCGCGCGCCGTCGATCCGGAGTAGGTCTCGCCCGGCCATTCGTCGTAGCGCTTGGCCATCTCGTAGAGCATGCGCGGGCTGACGAAGATCCTGTCGGCCACGACGCGCCGTGAACGCAACAGGAAGTGCGCCACGCTCGCGAGCCCGAAACCCGTGCACGCTCCCTCGCTGCCCTGATCGAGCACGGGCAGCTTGAGTTTCAGGATCTCGGCGATCGGGCGCTGGGTCGGAACCTCGACCAGCGTCGGCACGAACATCTGGTCGCGAAAGTCGAGCGGATCGCGTGCGGCGTCGAAGCTGCGTTTCGTCTTGCTCTTGCGGGTGCGTGTGGCCATGCCGCCAAGCTAGCGGAGCGCGGAGTCTGTCTCCACCGCCAACTTCCGGCGCTGCGCGTGCGCGCAGAAGCGCAGACAGCACGCGTAATCCGTCCGCGAGTCAGTCCGAGACCCGACTGCGCTGTGAACGGTCGCGGAGCTGGGCTCCGTTCCCGGCGCTCAGCGCCCAGGGCGCCCGCGGTTGCCCGGGCGAGCGCGACCTGCGCCCGCGAAATCGGGTTCCGCGAAGAGCTTCTGGTCCAGCGCATCCATCGCGGACTTCAACTTCGTCGCGAGCGCCGTCTTCTGGGCGGAGACGAGTTGCGCGTGCAGCATCAACGCCGTCATTCCAGGCGTGATGTTCAAGCCGTCCATGGTCCCGGTCGAGTCCGCGCGCCGGCTGAAGGCCGCCAGCATCTCGAGCGTTGCGGTCGCGAGCTCGCCGCGCTCCAGCAGGACGCGCGTTCGCCCGGCATGGGCCAGGGCGATGAAGTGATCGCACAGGTCATGGCCCTCGGGCACGTCGGCGATGTTGCGCTCGTAGTACGCGATGCCGCGCGAGTAGGCGGACAGCGCGTTGTCGAACTCATTGCGGCGACGAAAGTTCTCCGCCGCGACAAGCGAGGCATAACCTGCGAACCAGTTGAGTTGCCTTGAATGCCCGGGCTTCGCGAGCCGCGCTGTGTACTCGCTCTCGAGCTCTGCCGGTCCCTTTTCCCACAACACGCGTGAACGCAGGCGATCGTGCAACACGGCCGAATCGGGGAACTTGGTCAGCGCAGCTTCGAGCGTCGTTGCCGCGCGCTGCGCGCCGCCGAGCCAGTTCAAGAAGTCGTAGTAGGAAACCAGGTTGTCTTCCGTGACCAACGGATGCGCGGCGAGTTTCGCGTAGGCCGCATTGACGTCCGCGAGCCACTCGGGTGGCCACTTCGCCTTCTCTTGATAGGCCTTGCGGATCGCCATCTGGCGCGATTGCGCGAACAAGGCCAGCACGCGCACCTGCACGAAATCCGTGGCGCCGATTTCACCGGCCTTCGCGCTCCACATCCCGCCTTCGACGGCTTTGAGCGCGTGATCGAGGGCCTTGTTCGAATCGCCGAGCCGGTCGTAGGCTGCCGCGAGCGTGGCGTCGAGCCGCCAGCCGGTCAGGCCGAGTTTCAGGGCATCTTCCGCGTTGATCCTAGCGTCTTCGAGCAGCGCGCGCGTGAAACGAGCGTCGTTCGAACTTTCATCGGCTCGCGCGAGCAATGACTCCGCGAAAGCCAGTTTCGTGGCGGGATCCGTGGGGCGCTCTTCGCTTGCGTTGGCGCGCTGCTCGACGCTTGCGGCGTATTCAGCTGCGCTCGCGCTGGGCAACGCGCCGTCGCTGGCGCTGAT
>JANMRV010000142.1:0-6617 GCA_031388685.1 Planctomycetota bacterium | reverse complement strand
TCCCGAGCGCCCCAAGCCCAAGGGCGGCCGCCCACGCGTTCCCGATCGAGTCGCGATGGCAGGGATCATCTACCGCGTGCGCACGGGTTGCCAGTGGAAGGCGCTCCCGCCCGAGTTCGGATCTGGATCGACGTGCCATCTGCGGATGACGCAATGGGTTCGCGCAGGTGTCTTCGCCAAGATCTACAAGGAGCTCTTGCGCCACTATGACAAGCGCCGCGGGATCAAGTGGGATTTTGCTTCACTCGACAGCGCCATGGCGAAGGCGCCTAAAGGGGGGGCGACACAGGGCCGAACCCGACGGACCGCGGGAAACTCGGCGTGAAACGACACGTTCTCACCGACGGCCGCGGCGTGCCCTTGTCGGTGTTGATCACGGGAGCCAACGTGCACGACAAGTGGTTGGTTGCCGAGGCGCTCGATGCCGTCGTGCTGCGTGGCGTGTTCGTTCCGCTTCGCCCTCGTCACCTCTGCTTGGACAAGGGCTACGACTACGTCGACTGCGAAGAGGCCGTCCGCAGCCGAGGAATCATCCCGCACATTCGCCGTCGCGGCGAGCAGCCCATGATCGGTTGCGTGCGCGGCAAGCCACGTCGATGGGTTGTCGAGCGCACCAACAGCTGGCACAACCGATTCCGAGGCATCCTGATACGCTGGGAACGCATCGCGGCGAACTACCTCGCAATGCTTCAACTCGTCTCCGGCCTCATCGCGTTTCAACAGGCTCATGGGTTTTAGGACGTGCTCTTAGCCCCGTCATTGCATTCATTCGCGCGTGGGCGCGGTTTGCCGCTCTTGTGGCGGCCGTCTTCCTGACAGGACTGCTTGGCGCGTCGTGCACGTCGAAACAGGAAATCAAGTACCGCCTCGTCGGAGAGATCGACGAGGACGCATGCGTCTACGTGAGCACGCCGGCGCGGATCACCCCGGAGGGTTACGACTCGGTGTACACGTGGATCGAAAGGCCCACCGCCGAGGGTGTCGTGACCGTCGACACACTGGAAGCTGAGAGAACCGAGATCGGCTACCTCTCGAAGCATCGGATTCCGGTCGTCTGTCACCCCGCGGCGGATGTCACCGAACTCGTGCTGATTCCGTTGGAGGCGGCGCGCGGGATCACGGAGCAGAAAGTCGATCTCAGATTGAGCACCTCGCCCCAGATGGGTTTGCGTCTCGAGCGGATCAGCACGGATCGGAAGATCTTCGCCTACGTCGTGCATCCGGAAGACGGCACGCAGCTGTTCGAAGCTGATCCCGTTTGCGGTTGGTTCGTGTCCAAGCGAGGCAAGCTGCTCAGTCGGGTCGAGCGTCCAGGCAGTTTCGTGCTGCTCCGCGGCGACAGTCTCTACCTCGTCACCCTGCTCGGGACCGGCCCGGATTCCGTGAATTTGTGCTTTTTCAAGCAGCCCAGGACGGACGCGGAAATCCTCTACTGGAGTTTCGAGCGCTACTCGACTCGGCTGAAGTATCTGCTGGAGGACAAGGCAAGGAAGCACTGAGACTTGCTCGCCTCCGATTCGGCGCGGCGCTCTCGTTCCAAAGCGAGATCCCGGCGGCCGCGAGCCACTCTACTTCGCGTCGCGCACGATCACTCCGTGGGCTGTCTCGGCCATCACGAAGTCCGGTAGCAACTTTTCCGTCGCGCGAATCGCCCACTCACCGTCGAACAGGATCACGAGCCTGCCGCGCGCGTCCTCGGTGATCAGGCCCGTGTAGGCCGTCTCGAGCGCTTCGACTTTCACCGGCGCGCCGTCCTTGCGCGAGACCCAGCGCGCGAACTGGTAGGGCACGCTGTCGAAACGCATTTCGACGCCGTACTCGCTCTTCAGGCGGTACTTGACGACTTCCATCTGCAGCTGTCCGACGGCTCCCATGATGAAGTCGCCGGCCGGCGCGTCGGGCCGACGGTATACCTGGATCGTGCCTTCCTGGCTCAGCTGTTCGATGCCGCGGATCAGTTGCTTGCGCTTCGCGGGATCGATCATCACCACGCGCGCGAAGTGCTCGGGCGCGAAACTCGGGATGTCCTCGTAGCTGAACTTCGAGCCCGCGGTCAGCGTGTCGCCGATTTCGAACAGGCCCGGATCGTGGATGCCGATCACGTCGCCGGCGAAAGCTTCGTCGATGATCGTGCGCTCCTGGGCCATGAACATCGTCGGATTGGCCAGGCGCAATTCGCGGCCCGAGCGCACGTGAAGTGCCCGCATCCCGCGCTCGAAACGCCCCGAGCAGATGCGCAGGAACGCGATGCGATCGCGATGCGCGCGGTCCATGTTGGCCTGGATCTTGAAAATGAAACCGCTGAACTCGGGATCGCCGGGTTCGACCGTGCGCACGTCGGTCGGCCGCGCGCGCGGCGGCGGCATGAGATCGACGAAGCTGTCGAGGAACGCGGACAAGCCGAAGTTGTTGATCGCGCTGCCGAAGAACATCGGCGAGAGTTCGCCGCGCTCGAAGCGCGCGCGATCGAAGCTGTCGCCCGCGGCGTCGAGCAATTCGGCGTCATGCAAGAGCTGCTTGTAGCCGGTTTCGCCCAGCTCGCGTTCGAGCAGCGGATCGTCGAGTCCGCTGATCGCCACCGGCGGCTTTTCCGAGCCCTGCAGTGAACTCGAGCCGGCGTGGGCCGCGTCGAAAAGGTGCACGTTCTTGTCGAAGCGGTGGTAGACGCCGCGGAAGCGTCCCTCGCGGTATATCGGCCAGGTGACCGGATAGACGCCGATTTCCAGCACGTTTTCGACTTCGCCTACCAGTGCGAAGGGTTCGCGGCCGTAGCGGTCGAGCTTGTTGACGAAAGTGAAGATCGGAATCGAGCGCTCGCGGCAAACTCGGAACAGTTTGCGAGTCTGCTTCTCAACGCCTTTCGCGCAGTCGAGCAGCATCACAGCGCCGTCGACGGCGTGCAGCGTGCGATACGTGTCTTCGCTGAAGTCCGCGTGGCCGGGCGTGTCCAGCAGATTGAGTTCGCAGCCGTGGTAGGGGAACTGCAGCACGCTGGTCGTGATCGAGATCCCGCGCTCGCGCTCCATCTCCATCCAGTCGCTGACCGCATTCGAGCGGCCGCGCTTGGCGTGCACCGCGCCGGCCAGTTGGATCACGCCGCCGTAGAGCAGCAACTTCTCCGTGAGCGTGGTCTTGCCCGCGTCAGGGTGCGAAATGATCGCAAAGGTGCGCCGGCGCGCGACCTCTCGGTCCAGTTGTTCTTGGCTACTCATCGAGGGATCGCCCGCATTTGAAGGGCGAAGAGTGTCTTCGCGCCAGTGCGAGCCGTCAAGCCTCGCGGAGCTTACACTGTCGGGCCATGTCTTCCGCCGGACCCGAAAACACGCCCTTGGACGTGCGTGCCATCGCGCAGCGCGCTGCCCAGCGCGCCCTCGTCGAACGTGGCGGCGCGCAGACCGCTCCCGCGCAATTGCTCGGCGTGCACGTTGCCTTGACCTCGCCGGATCCGGAGCCTCCCGCGAAGAAGCCCGCGCGCGGCCGCGAACTCGTCGATGCGACGAGCCTGCGTGCGACCGCGGACGGAGCGCAATTCGCCGTGCCGCACGGCGCGATCGTCACCGATCTCGCGCGCGAAGAGGCCAAGCGGCGTCGGATTCAACTGGTCGATGTCGTCGGGAAGAGCAGCGTCGCGCGCGGCACGCGTCGCGTGGCGCTCGGCGCCGATCACGGCGGCTTCGCGTTCAAGCGCGAGATCCTAGGCTGGCTCGCGCAGTTCGACGCGGTCGGCATCGACCTCGGCACGCGCGACGAAAATCCCTGCGATTACCCCGATTTTGCGCGCGCGGTGGGCCAGGCGGTCGCGTCCAGCGAAGTCGACTTCGGCATCCTGATCGACGGCGCGGGCATCGGCTCGGCGATCGCAGCGAATAAAGTGCCCGGCGTGCGCGCCGCGAATTGCAGCGACGTTGCCATGGCCCGCAACGCGCGCGAGCACAATTTTGCCAACGTGCTGACGCTCGGCGCATCCCTGCCCCGCAACGTCGCCTACCAGGTCATTCACGCCTTTCTCTCGACCGCGACCGGCGCCGAGCGGCACGCCAAGCGTGTGCAGAAGATCTCGGCCATCGAGCAGCTCTACAACACGCAGGTTCGAAAGAAATGAGCGCGAAACAAGCCAATTCCATCACCGCGAGCGAACTGGAAGATCTGCTGACGGAAGTCGCGCGCCAAGTGCTCGAGCGCGGGCCCGATGCGCTGAAGACCGGCGCCACGATCGAAGTCGAACTGTCCGAGGAGGGTGTGCGCGAATCAATCGACGCCGGCGCCTGCCGCGTTGGAAGTTGCGGTTGCACGCCGCCGCCCCTCACCGGCCTGGCGAGCTACATCGACCACACCTTGCTCAAGCCCGAGGCGACGCTCGCGGAGATCGACCAGCTGTGCGCCGAAGCCCTGGCCAATCGTTTCGCCAGCGTCTGCGTCAACGGCAGTCACGTGCGCCGTTGCGCTGAAATCCTCGCGAATTCAGGCGTCCTTGTGTGCAGCGTGATCGGCTTCCCGTTGGGAGCGATGTCCAGCGAAGTGAAGGCCTACGAAGCCCGCCGCGCGATCGAAGATGGTGCTTGCGAGATCGACATGGTGCTGGCGATCGGCCTCTTGAAGTCCAGGCAACTCGAGCGCGCGGAGCAGGACATCGAACTGGTCGCGCAGACCTGCCACGCCCTGGGAGCGCGATTGAAAGTGATCCTCGAGACCTGCCTCTTGACCGACGCCGAGAAAGTCAGCGCCTGCCGCATCGCCAAGCGCGCCGGCGCCGACTTCGTGAAAACCTCGACCGGTTTCAGCAAGAGCGGGGCCACCGCGGCGGACATCCAATTGATGCGCGATACCGTCGGTCCCGTGATGGGTGTCAAGGCCGCCGGCGGCGTGCGCGATCAGGCGACGGCCAAGGCTCTGATCAAGGCTGGAGCAACCAGGCTCGGCGCGTCGGCTTCGGTCGCGATCGTCAAGGGCACCAGCGGGTCAGGCTCCTACTAGCGATCGGCGCCCGTGTTCGGCCCCGCCTGTGGGGTTTCCTTCGAGCCGCCGTCGAAGATGCCCTGCGAAAGCAGTCGCGAGGCGATCATGTACTCGTCGGTCTCCTGCCCCGGGATCGCCGCGACCAAATGCACGTGTTCTGGCGCCAGGCATGAGTAGTGCACGGCGACCTGCCAGACCCGCAGCACGTCCAAAACTCGATCCTCGAGCTTGCGGCCCGCCGGGACCTGCAAAACGAAGTCCAGGCAGCCGTCGGTGATCGCATCAAGGCAGATTTCGGGTAGATCGCATGAACTTACTTGCCGGATCCACGCACCTTGAGGTTTTGGGTGAAAGGGGGAGCCTCCGCGCAGGCCCCAAAGGCGGGTGCCGTCGTGGGCCCGCAGGCGCCATTCCACGACGTCGACCAAGCCCGACGAAAGGTCCGGGCGCGGAAGGATGAGAAGTCCCCGGTGGGCGGACTCCATCTGATCCAGTCTGCGCCGCCAATACCCGGGCTCCAGCAACAGCGGAGTGGGCGTCGGACGGCCTGTCGAACCCATTCGGAACGGTAGCCGGGCGACTTCGCGCCCCGAACGCGCATTTTCGAAAGCAATACCCAAGCGCCCCCGGCGACCCCCTGCACGCCAGCGGCCGGGCTTGCGTCGCGTTTGGGCCGAGACTGCCCCGCATGGCTGTGCTGAACTCGCGCTAGCTACGCTCGCAGCCTGGACTTGTGACGGTTCAAGTCGAGCCCTGGTGAGAACCGTCCCAAGTCGAGCAGGCAAGCGCCTTTGGCGCGAGTTAGGCGCAATCATGCGGGGCAGTCTCCCGAGTAAGTCAGCCGTAATTCAGTGTCCGGCATGACTTAGGGGCGCTCATCCTATGGCGCTCGAACGCGGACCTCTCCTATTATGCCGCGCCTTCGCCAGACTCGGACAAGCCGGGTGACGAAGGGTCCGCCGCGAGCGCTGCCACTGCCGGGAGTCCCGGTCTCGTCAGCACCCGCGGCTGCCCCGACCCGGTTCGCCTCCCCGATCCATCACGGAAGGAAGTAAGGGCGTGCAGCAGACTGTCCCCCCCGCGCGATTGTCGCGCATGCGTCTCATCCCGCTCGCCACCGCACTTGGTGTCGGTCTGTGCGTCAGCTCGCTCTCGGCGAGCGCGCACGCTGACGACCCCAAGCCCCAGCAGGGCGGCGAAGCCACAACCGAGGCCCTGAAGCCCGCCCCGAAGAAGGCGGAGGCCATCGTGCTGCGTGCGGACAAGCTCTTTGTCCGCCCTGGTCAGATCATCGAGGGCGCCAGCGTCCTGATCGAGAACGGGGTCATCACGCAGATAGGAAAGCTCGTCACGCCGCCGGCAGGCACGCGCGAGATCAAGGGCGCCGTCGTCTGCGCCGGATTCATCGACCCCTGGTCGGTGTGGGGCGTCGAGTCCGATGCGATCGGTGAGCAGCGCAACTCGCCGTCCGCTGCGGCCAGCGACTCGCTCGACGGCTACATCGATCCGCGACTTCGCAAGGACCTTCTACGCGCCGGCATTACCACCGTGCGCACGCAGATCGGTATCCTGGCGCGCGTTTCCGGGACGGGCGCGGCGCTGCGGCTGCACCCCGACCTGACGCTCGACAAGACCAAGCTTGCCGACGAGTGCTGCCTGTC